>NZ_JAAHHG010000061.1:0-18525 GCF_010692555.1 Okeania sp. SIO3B5
GGTGAAGTATGCGTAAGTCCAGTAGGTGTCTTTATCTCCCCTACTCCTTACTCCCCTACTCCCCTACTCCCTACTCCCCTACTCCCTACTCCCCTACTCCCTACTCCCCTACTCCCCCACTCCCCCACTCCCCTACTCCCTAATGCACCATTTTAGATGAAACAGTCCACTAATCTCGGTCAAGTTCCGAGTGGCGTTTTCCAGTACAAAGCCAGTAAATCGGAGATACCAAACCAAACGGCCGCCAAAGTGTCGGCTTTTTGATTACCGAAGTCGTTCCATGTCGCGATCTTTTCAATCGCATGGAGTTTGGTTCTGGGTATTGTTGCCCTAAAACTCCGAATGCCGAGGTTGTAAAATATTCTACCGTACCTGCACTAGATTGAGACCAAGTTTCTAGTTGGGCAGACAACTTCGGAAATCTTGATGCCACTTTTTTCGGTCGATGTCGATTAACCCATAATTCTGACTGTTCGCATTTACTCAACACCAACGCAATACGTCGATGGTTTGTCTCCATATCTGAACGCTCTATTTCCATCAACAACTTCTCCATTCCCATAGCAAACTCGTTATCCTTGCGATGACTTGTGCCATCAACCAGCATTAGTAACCCTCTTGCCAAACAGCAATCTCCGAGATAATCTTCTAGCTTCTGGTCTCCTTTTTTATAGAGGAGGTCAGAGAAAAATTCCCCTGCGTAGTCTTTGCAACTGATATTGAGTTGAGCTAACTTACTTGAACCCTGCAACCAAGAAAAGCGGTCTTTTAAAGTAATGCTGAGGTTATAATCCTTTACTTCATTGATGTCAGCATTCAGGTCAGTTGGTTCAAGTTGTAATCCCTGTTCCAGGATATCTCGTGCTTGGTTTATAAGTTCTTGTGCTTCCTCACCAATAGGCGTAATACTTTTGACTGGACTCTCCGGACTAGCATTAGGCCAGTAAGCTAAAGAGGCCAGATAAGCTGTTTTTCCCGAACCGCGATCGCCAATAATACGCAATACCGAATCATTGCCTAGAGCTTTTGGTGCAGAACTAGAGTTTAATTTTTTTTGTTTACCAAATAATACCATTTATTTTTTTACAGCAGTTTTCAGGTCATTTCAGTTATCAGTTATCAGTTATCAGTTATCAGTACCTCTAGCAATAAGTGTAGGTTGGGTTGAGGGACGTTAGCGGAGCTTATCCGTAGGATAAACCCAACAGAAGTCATCAGAAGTCAGAAGTTATTTTTGTTTCTAGTAGACTGACACAGCTAAAACTGTGCAATAAGTGTAGGTTGGGTTGAGAGACGTTTTGCTGACGCAAAGCTCCGCTAACGCTGCGCGACATGAAAAGCGGAGCTTATCCGTTAGGATAAACCCAACAGTAGTAAGGTTTTGTTGGGTTTCACTGCCGTTCAACCCAACCTACATTTTTAGGCTCCCCATCCCCCCATCTCCCCATCTCCCCATCCCCTCATCTCCCCATCCCCTCATCTCCCCATCTCCCCATCCCCTCATCTCCCCATCCCCTCATCTCCCCATCCCCCCATCTCCCCATCTCCCCATTTCCCCATCTCCCCATCTCCCCATCTCCCCATCTCCCCATCTCCCCATCCACGCCACTACTTATTTAACCAACAAAGGGGTTCAATAAGATTATAAGGTTTCCAGGTATCTGGCGCCCGTAAAGTCGAAGCTCGTCCCCCACTACCGAAAGCATCATCACGGTTTGGTCGCGGGTCATAACGTCCTAAAACACCGAAGGTTGACAGGGCAAAAAATCCTAAATTTTGTTTGGGAATGCGTTGTTTGAGAACTTTAAGAGTTTTCTTCAAATAAACACCGAATAAGTCAGTTTCAGGGTCAATACGTCCTGGCCAAATTTCTCCCCGCTCGCATTTACTCATCACTACAGCAAGACGATAGTTATGGAGACGACTGTGTTCATCCATTATTTCTAGAAAACGACTCATAAGTTGACTGTAAAAATCGTCTTTGCTACTTTCCCATTCAGTAAACAGCAATAAACAACCGTCAACATCTGAGATTAAACATTCGTTGATAAACTCTTCGTGAATATTATCTGCTCCGCTGGCGTAGAGAATATTCTCAAATACCTCACCAGGATAGTCCCGAACGTTGAGTAGAATGACACTTTTGGGTTGAAAGAGTCCGCCTTTTACTTCAATTTTAAAGGAGTAGTAGATCAGGTCATCTACGGTGTGAACATAATTACCAGTCCCATCAAGAGATAATCCATTCAAAATGGTATCTTTTGCTTGCTGCTTTAGTTCGCGAGACTCATCGTTTAGAGGTGAAACCGTATATTTACTATTAGAACCTCCATAATCAGAATAGTAGCTAAGTCCAGCAAGATAGGTGGTTTTTCCTGAAGCTCGCGGTCCGATGATACAAATATTTCCCATAAGTTTTTACTATATTTAACTAGGTATTAGACATTTTCAGAAAAGAGGAAGTAGGTAGTAGTAGACCTACACGCTTAAAAATGTAGGTTGGGTTGAACGGAGTAAAACCCAACAAAACCTTACTATTGTTGGGTTTCGGTTCCTCAGCCCAACCTACGCCTGAAGCTCGGGGTCTGATGATACAAATATTTCCCATAAGTTTTTACTATAGTTAGGGCTTGCTGATTAAATCTAAAAGCATTGACATATAAAGATTTTAGCCTTTTTGGGGCTTTGAAAAAGTACCTGATATCACGTCTAAAATGCTCAAAAAGTTAGTATTTTAGGCGCATAGTTGGGCAGAAAAATTCAGGGACAAAACTTAGCTCCTAACTTCCTCGCTCATTCCCCGTTCCTCCTGTCTCCAGTATAGCTGTCTTCCCCTCCTGGGAGCAGGGCTGTTTCAAAGTATAGTATATTAACGATTTAGGGAGAATGGGAGTAATGGGGATAGAGGAACACTGAAATTTACTAAAATTTGCCGATTTTGAGCGCCAATAGGTGTAGTTAAACTCTGAGAGGATATCTGGTTCAACACCGCTTAAAAGCCTCCATCCCCGTGTCTGGTGTGTCTGGTGCGTCCCCGTGTCTATTGAGAATGAAACAGCCCTCCCTCCTGGGCTATCCCTTACCCATAACTCCTGAAACCCTTGTGCGGACGGGGAGACACGGAGAGGGGGAGACACGGAGAAAAAATCATAGCGGCTAAGTAAAAATACTTAAAATTTTACAGATAAATGTGCTTTTTCATACATTTTTCTCCCAAAAAAGCCGAACTAAGACTTACCCATAATTTGTCAGTTTTGTCAAGTTTTATGTTAAGAAATATGTGGGTAAAGCATAGCCTCCTGGGAGGGGTTAGGGGTGGGTTGTCTCCTACCCCAGCAAAAAGACTTTCCATACGCAAACCCTAGTCAAATGTCACTTTTAAGGTAAATTCCTAGATAAATCCAGGGTAGCTCAAGAAGCTCACGGTTATAGATGCTAGTGATGAAACACCTTACGGTTAAACCAGAAGTATGTTGATTTAGTTGAAAAATATGGGAGCGAGCGGGACGGAAAAATCGCTTGAAGATATAGTCATTGCGTTGATTCCAGTTCATACGGGAGCTGTGGGGATGATAGGCCAATTTTTGGGCTTCCTGTTTCAGGTCAATACTTTGGAGTAAGTCCGCTTTATTCAGACACAAAGCAATATGTTTAACATTGGGACACTGATAACGGAAGAAATCAACCCAGCTATCAAACCGTCGCACCCACTGCTGTTGAGTAATAAAGTCATCAGAGTTGATTCCCATATCTTGACGGATAATTTCCCGATAGGGAGGGACAACTAGAATAACTCCTTGACTACTACGAGCAGCCTCAAGAAAATTGGCCCATTTGTCGGGATTATTTTTTTGCCAACTTGCTCGCCATATTTCTCCAGGGGTATCTATCCAGTCCGTGTAGATTGTTTTACGCCTAGTAGAAACAATAACTTCTATTTCTAGAGTCTCGTTATAGGTAGCTTTCTCAGCACTTGTAGCACGAGTTCTCCCTTCTTCATCAATGTACAGCATACCTTTTAGTTTGCTGTAGGGAGGGGAGAGAACTTTAACACAATTATTACTACTGGGATTAGCTAGTTCCAGAGCAAGAGAAGTTTTACCTGTTTCGCGATCGCCGATATAGATGATACCCATAGTTAAAGTAGTAACTCAAAGCTTGTCAGTTCTAGATTAGGCAGGAAGTGCAGCAGTTGTTGTTTTGAATTCATAGTTCATTTTGTTCAACTTCTATACCTATATTACCGTACGAAAAAAACTGTAGAAAAATAGACTTGTCGCTTTATAAGGTAAAGTATAGAGTTAGTAGGGTGTTTGAGATGGGACAATGTTAGATATCAATCGGGTGCTAAAAGAAGACCGCTTATTAAGGGCATTGACTGGACTAAACCGTAAGGCATTCGATGAATTATTACAAGCTTTTTGTGTCCAACTTGAGTTGGAAGCGATCGCTCTTTTGTCAAAAACCTAGACTCCGAACTGTAGGAGGAGGGAGAAAAGCACGATTGCTACAGGCTTCATACAAGTTATTTTTTATCTTGTTTTACTTTAAGTGCTACCCTACCTTTGATGTAGCAGGAGTGTTGTTTGATTTACACCGCAGTAGAGCACACCATTGGATGTTAAGACTACAGCTATTACTAGAGAGTGCTTTAGGGAAAAAAATGGCCTTACCAGAACGTAAGTTACAGAGCATTGAAGACTTTATTACCAGGTTTCCGTCTGCCAAAGAAGTGATGATTGATGGTACAGAGCGGCCAATACAGCGTCCCAAAGACCACCAAAAGCAGAAAAATCATTACTCAGGTAAAAAAAAGTGCCATACTCGTAAACATCTGATTGTGACAGACCAAGACAAAAGAGTTCTCGTTCTATCGAAAGCAAGAGAGGGCAAGGTTCATGGGCATTCGGCAGTTGGACGCGCGAAAAATTGGTAGATTTTGTGCCTGATGAAGTGAAAATTCATGTAGATTTGGGTTTCCAGGGATTACAGAAGGAATTTGTCAACATCAAAATTCCCACGAAAAAACCTAAAGGAAAGGAATTAACTGAGGAACAAAAACATCTCAATAGAGAAAAAAGTAGCGTTCGCGGAGCGTTGCGTTACTCTGTATCGCGTCAAATGTGAACATACAATATCTGGTGTAAAGAGATATAATGCAGCCAGAGGATTGTATCGAAATCACATCAAAGATGCGCGACGATCGCTTCATGTTCACTGCTGCTGGACTCTGGAATTTTTACCTGATGGCAGCATAGTTTAATCAGTGAAAAGCCAGGATTTTCCATTTCACTTTAAGGTTTTATTTCGCGACAAGTCTAATGAAACAGCTTTTATCTTGATATTGGATTAACCAATACTGGCGCTCTCGGCGCAGCTCACTATTCCCTCGGCACTAAATGCCTCTGGGAATTTCTTGTCTTATATCTGAATACTGCCATTCACGTCAGCATTGATCGCTTTACCTGTTGAACTTCTAAACAAACCACGTTTTACTCGTTTTCCCACATACAATTCATGCTTACAGGGCAATTCCAGGTCAAGTGCAGAAGTTTTACTGGTGTAACAATCTTGCTGTTTCAATCACTTTAATTCCTGCTAACATACACTTATAAGTTATCTGTTTTACTAGCTGAGAATGAGGTATTTGAGTGAAATTTTGGTTGTTTTTTTTGCCTATATTTGTTCCTTGTTTCCAGTTATAATTTTGGCCTATGATTACAGTACCAATCTGATTACTCACTAAATAATTGACAACTAACTTGCTGGTGTTATGCAGGTAATTCTCCACAAAACGATTTCTATGATAACTCAATGCTTTAATCTTACGGCTGGTTTTTATGTTCCCTTTGAGATGGCTTTGGTACTTGGCTTTACGCTTATTATACAGTTGATTGACACTTTTTAGTGGCTTCCCATTAACCAGCAATGGTTTCACACCAGGCTTGTTTGTAGCTAGAGCAACTAATCTATCAATCCCTAAATCTATTCCTACTAAATATGTTGACTGTATTTGTGGCCTCCTCGTTTTTTCATACACAACTTCAATTACATAGCAGCCTGTAGCAGGTACTACTCTGACTTCAACTACAGTATCCACAACTACAGGTATTTTGATCTCACTCATAGATAAGTGACAAATACCCTCTTTCAGAGGGGCTTTATAGACTGATTCCTTTGAATATATAACTACCCGATCGACCTTTGGTTTTGTCCTTATACTTTGGTATTTTTGGTTTACCTAAAAATTTTTCTGGATGTTTTGACCATTCTTTTATAGCTTGAAAATATCCACGCCATGATGCGGTTAAACATTTAATGATTTGTTTTGAAACTTTAGTTGGCAAGGCTCTATAAGCATCACTATTTTTTGTCAAGTGGTAGAGCTTGGTTAAATCAAGACTACTACCAGTCGTGAAAAATTGCTGACGACAATAATAGTTAGCCAAGTTGTACAGGTTTTTTGACTTAAAAGCTAACTCATCACACACCCGCCAATACTTATGTGTTCGTCTAATTATATGTCTGTCAACGACTCTCATTACCCACTAACTCTTAAATTTTGTTGTGCCCACCAATGACTACTATAATGGTCAAAATCATTCATTGCCTAAATCCACACTCTCTCTTACCTTTTTGATATTACAACATTGTTATGCATTTTACAATTATTTTCTACGGTTTAAGTTTAACAGTTAATCACCCTCACTTGGATTGGAGAATATTTCAAAGGAGGAATTTTTGTTATTGCAGAAACTAAAGCTAAACTATGTGGAAGAAAAAAAAGGCTTACTTTTTATCTAATAGACAGTAGATAAGTATAAAATTGAAAATGCTATCAAAATTATTCATTCTGACTTGTGACTTGTGACTTCTAACTTCTAACTCCTGACTCCTAAAAAATTCCCTAGCTATTTGTAGCAAACATTTATTAAATTGATATGCAACGACCAATAGGTATAGATTTATTTGCAGGTGCAGGAGGTATGACTCTGGGCTTTGAACAAGCAGGATTTGATGTACTTGTTTCTGTAGAATTAGACCCCATTCACTGTGCCACTCATCAATTCAATTTTCCTTTTTGGCCAATATTGTGTAGTAGTATAGTTGATATTACTGGAGATGAGATTAGACAATTATCAGATATTAAAGATAAAGAAATTGATGTGATTTTTGGTGGTCCTCCTTGCCAAGGTTTTTCTCTGATTGGAAAACGCACTTTAGATGACCCACGCAATACACTTATATCTCATTTTGTTCGATTAGTTTTAGAGTTAAAACCTAAGTATTTTGTCATAGAAAATGTGAAAGGATTAACTGTAGGAAAGCACAAATCTTTTCTTGAGGAAGTCATTGATAAATTCGATAAAAATGGCTATCAAGTTCAGCAACCTTACCAAATTTTAAATGCTGTTAATTATGGCGTACCGCAAAATCGGGAAAGATTATTTTTAATGGGATGTAAAAAAGGTTTAATCCTACCAAATTATCCTCTAGCAATTACAAATATCTCTACCGATAAAAAATCAGAAAAATTGATAACTGTTAAGGATGCAATAGGAGATTTACCGGAAGTTGAAAATTATTCAGAATTATTAGAAAGAGATTGGATAAAAGTAGAAAATGATTATGGCAAACCAAGCAAATATGCTAGAAAATTGCGTGATTTTGAACGTTTTGATAATGATTATTCTTATAAACGTGAATACGATCAAACAATATTAACCTCTAGTTTACGCACAAAACATACAGAAAAATCAAGAGAAAGATTTAATGCTACAGCACCGGGAAAAACTGAATCAGTAAGCCATTTTTATAGACTTAATCCTGATGGTATTTGTAACACACTCAGGGCTGGAACACCAAGTAGTAAAGGTGCATATACTTCTCCAAGACCAATACACCCATTTACACCCAGATGTATTACAGTTAGGGAAGCAGCAAGATTACATTCATACCCTGACTGGTTCAGATTTCATGTGACAAAATGGCATGGTTTTAGACAAGTTGGTAATTCAGTTCCACCTCTATTAGCAAAAGCAGTAGCTCAAGAAATTATTCATGTTTTAAATATTAAACCACTTCAACCTAGAGGAAAAAAAACCAAGTTAGAAAAATGGGAAAATTTAGAGTTTAATATGTCTATGGCTGCTAAAAAATATCAGGTAGATCGACATATTATTGCACCAAGAAGTAGGAAAAAAAATCAAGGGAATAGGGAATAGGGAATAGGGAATGAAAAACACCGAAGCAATAAAATTATCACAAATAATTTAGCATTACTATATGTATAGCAATATTACAAATTAATCAAAATCTGTTTGTGTAAAATCCTCATCTATATATTCATTATGATTAAAAACATTTACTGTATCTATTTCTTTCCTAGATAACCCATCTATTTGCTTTGCAAACTTAGAAGCTAATTCCTTAGTATAAATTTGTAATTTTGGCCCTGAAATGCCCAGCCTAATAATCATATTGTCTACCACTGATGTCTGAATAATTGGCTCATCATCTACATAAATACCATTAGCACCAAAATTGATCATTATCCAACCAGATGAATTTTTCCATAATTCTGCATGATGGCGAGAAACTACTGCACTATAAATTATTACATCATTATCACTTGCTCTACCTATGTGAATTAATGATTTTGATTTAAAGCTCCAATGTTGAATTGGAACTAATTGGGTTGGATGCAATAAAGCTAAAGTAATCACTTGTACTAATTTATTTGACTATATTAAAATTATCTTTATCTGTAGCGGGCTTAATACCCCACAGCGTCATTTCAGTTATCAGTTATCAGTTAGCCTCCTATCGGAGGAACTTCGTTAACAGTTATCAGTACCTCTGTCTGCCTGTTTGCGCAGCATGATCTAGGAAAGTCAGAGGTTTGAAATATTGAACTTGATTTTCTCTTAGTCGATGGGATATGGCGAGGTTTCCTCCCCATCCCACCCTACGGGAAGCTCCGCTTTTCATGTCGGCGACAGCCGTTAACGTAGTTATGCGCCAGCAAAACGACCACTTTTTCATCCCCTTGAAAGGGGCAGGAGACCTTATTTTTTGGTCAATGAGGGTGCTGAAAATTATTTGGGGTTTGTAGACACGGAGTGGCCAGTCGTTGACTATCCATAAGCAATTTTTCCTTCTGCCTCCAGCATAGCTGCCTTCTGCCTTCTTTAAGGGTGTATTTGTAAATCATCTTTACTTTTTTCTCGATCATCTTTTGAAATATTAAATTTTTTTCCCCATTGCGACTTTACCCCATCAATTTTTTCCTTAGCTTCTGCTGTGACTTCTTGAATTTTGGTAGAAAAATCATTTGAAGTTCGCTTACTTTTTCTGGACTTTTTTTCTGTAGATTTACTTTGAAATTCTTCTACTTTTTGTTTAGCTTGCTCTGTAACTTCTTGTGCTTTTTCTTGAGCTTGTTCTTTAACAACTTTAGCAGTTTCTTGAAAACCTACAAGTAATTTTTTGGCTTCACGTTGTGCGACATTAATATGTTCTCTAGTTCTCACTAAATCTTCTTGTAAAAAATCTTGAACCAGACCTATTTTTTGAGTAACCCCTTCAGTATAACATTGAGGATCTTCTATAGAACTATTGACTACTATTACCCGTTTATTCCCGGCACTAGAAACTGCTTCTGGTGGCAATAAATAAATACTATTAAAAACACCTCGCCACCCATTAGATTTAAACAAATAATTAACTACTGCACCTGTTTTAATGTCAATCAGGTATTCTACAATTAAACCTACCTTATTTCCTGTATCAGTCCATACTTCATTTCCAATTATATTTACAGTATTATTGAATTTATCTAAACTCTCTTGTGTTGAGTTCCCATTAACTAAAGTAGCATCAGTGCCAATGGTCTCAACTTGTTCCCAAGCAAAAACTTTTTTCTGCTTACCAAAAATACCAGACTTACATATAAAACCTATGACTTGATGAGATTGAGTATCAAGGCACAATTTCTCTATTCTACCCCGGTCTTCAACTGTTTTTTGGTCAAGTACTAACCTCTTCAACAGTTGACTATGTTTCATTATTTCTGGTATTTTATTCATAAATTTTACTCCTAAAATATGATTTTGATAAATTTATTGAAAAATTCTAAGAAGGAAGTTATATCATGTCCGGTTAAATAGTTACACTTTGGAGGAAGGAAGGCAGAAGGCAGAAGGGTTTCTTTAAATTGAAACTTAGTTTTATGCACAAACAATGCTACCGGACATGATATTAAGAAATAAATCACATGATTTTTGGTCGAAAATATTAAATCAAATAAATATAAATTCAATAAATAAATAAATAAATATAAATTAATTACTATAGCAATCTTATTTTAGTTGTGAGATATCCTAGATTTTTAAGCAACAAGGAATACGGAATTTAACATTCTCTCCGGCCTGTTAGCGTTTGCGCAGCATTCCGATAGGAAAGCTCCTCTGAAAGAGGCAGGCGCGGATATTCCTACCAATTCGAAGCTCCTCGGCGGGTTGACGTTTTGCTGGCACAAAGCTGCGCTAACACAGGCTGCTGCTACCTTGACGGTAGTCTTACGCTTGCCTCCGCGTCCGTTTTTTTGTCTCCAAATACCCTCCGGCTACTAATTTTGATAATTAAAATTTTAACTCCCCCGGCGGGAAGTCCCGCGCTCTCCCGGAGGGGAGCGCCGTATGGGAAAGCCGGGCGTTATCTGTGTTGTTCATCGGGGATTTTCTTTTTGTAGCATGCATATTATATTGTAGTATATACATTTATAGCTATTGACAATTACAAATAAATAGATTTTAATTGTTCTAAACACAGGGGGAGGACATCACCTCTGTATAAACAGCAGTCAGCTTTTTTTTCTGACTGAAGAATCCCGCGTTCGTCATGTCGCGTTAGCGCAACGTCGGGAGTATGTCAAGTTACCTAGCTTTGTGTCTTCCTATAGTTAGGAAGACCTTAAGCTGACGATTTTAATGACCCTAAAATCTAGAAATTGAGCTAAGAAATTTGAAATAGGAACGAAACTAAGTCTCCTTTGCCCAAAGATATCCGATCGCCTGGTCTCAATTTATGTCGATTTCCTCTTGTCAAAGAAGTATTATTGACATAAGTACCATTAGAACTACCTATATCTTCAATATAATAACTATCTGCTTCTACTCTAATATCAGCATGACTACGAGAAACCACCTCAGAATCAGGAAATCCGGAAACATCAATATCTGGCGGTACTCGGTCGTTAGGCTTACCTATGTGAATTACAGATAAATTTACTGGTAATTCAATATGTGTATCTGTTCTAATATGAAGTAACTTGGCAGACTGTTTTTGTAACTGGGTCTTGGCCGGAGTTGGATTTCCGACCGTAGGAGATGGAGAAGTTACTACAGGAGTATTAATAGCATTAATAGTTTGTGGAGGTTCCTCAGTAGGAACTGGAGTATTAATATTGCTAGATTTTTCTAAGTTTGGCGTACCAGAAACTACTATAGGTTCTGGAGTCACTAATGGATCTGGTGAATATAAGTCAGGTATATCTTCTGAAGGCATACCTGCATCCGTACCAGATACTGGTGATACTATGGTTGGCATCACTGCTGGATCGGTTTGAGATAAAACTTGACCTTCATCTGTACCAGCACTAGCTTTCAAATCAAAGCCACATTGACCACAAAAGGCAGCATCAACTTGAACTGTTGCCCCACAGTTAGGACAACTCATAGTTACAGGTAAGGGAGTGTAGCAAGCTTCACATTGTGTTGCTCCATCAGGATTCTGATGATTGCAATTCGGACAGACAATCATTGATCTACTCCTCGTTATCGGCCATACGATCGAAACACCGACATAAAAATCATACTTATTTTTAACTTTCAGATTCTATAGTAATCCTAATTCTATTGTATTGTATAGCTAATTTGATATTCCTCTGGCTGTTGCCAAAGGGATTCTAAGTTGAGACCTACCCAATAAGATAAGTCCTTTATGTGACTCAGCAGGAATTATATTTGTGGAAGACCTGGACTTGAGAACCTGGGCCAAAGAAATGTTAGGTAAAAATACTTTTAGATGCAGGGTTCGGTCAGTTTTTCAATATCTTGCCTTGGGTATGCTGGAAACGAGGGGTTTATTTGGGCAAGATTGACTAAATATATAGGAGTCAAATTTGTCCGAATTGTGGAGCGCATACAGTTAAAAAAGATTTCTCTGAGCGCTAATATAAATTCTCTGAATGTCGCTACGAAGTCAACCGTGATGTGGCAGCAGCAAAAGTGATTTGTCATCGAGGTGTTACCGAAAAATTGGGTTTAAAGCCTCGCCCTTGTAGGGCGACTTTTTATTTTATTTGTAAGTGAATTGAATATATGCTATAGTCTTATTAGTTGCCGGGGGGCACTCGGAAACTCGTGCGCGGACGTGGAGGGAAGCATTAGACTACCGCCAAGGAAGCAGCACCCTGTGTTAGCGACAGCTATGCGAAGCAAAGCGTCAACCCGCCGAGGAGCTATGGCTCAGTAGGAATCCCCGTGCCTAACAGCCGGGGAGGATGTCAATGCTGCCTTTACCGAAAAATTGTGGTTTAAAGCCTCCCCTTTTAAGGGGATAATAAATAAAAATTTTCATTATTAGTCAATCCTCTTCTTTTCCAGAAGAGGTAATTAATAATTAATAATTAATAATTAATAATTATTAATTGTTGAAAGACCGTGGTTCAACAAATTGACTGTATAGGAATACTGTTGGGGGTTGGAAACAATCTAGATAAGTGCCACTCAAGCAGTAAACCTAAATCGTAAGGTTTGGGAATCCCTCGTTATAATCAAGGGATTTAACGAGGGAGGATGTCAATACTGTTCTTGCCTTAGCCTAACACTTAACCAATGCAGGGCTGAAATTTTTTGTTCTTACAGATTTTTTTGAGGTTAATCACTACTTAAATATTAACACCAGTTAGTAACCAATGTAGTTCTCCTTTAGACTGAATCAGGCGACTAGGATATTTCATTTCATCCCCATTTTCTGCAAATACTCGATCCAATGCAGCTTGCTTATCTGCACCAGCAACTAGAAATATAATGCAACGAGCCTGATTAATTAGTGGAACTGTAAAAGTTAATCGCGGTTGGCCATCTTTATTGCCTACAGTAACGAGGCGATCGCTGATTTGTAAAGCATCTGTATGGGGAAATAAGGAAGCTGTATGGGCATCACCGCCCATTCCCAGTAAAATCAAATCAAAACTAGGAAAATCTCCTGGTGATACCTGAAAAAATTCTCGCAAATGAGCATCATGGCTTGAGGCATCAGCTTCAGGGTTTCCAGCTCCTGTAGGCATAGCATGAATATTTGTTGGTGGTATGGGCACTCGGTCTAACCAAGCTTGCCTAGCCATTTTTTGGTTACTATCTGAGTGGTCAGGATTTACATAGCGTTCATCGCCCCAGAAGACATGAATTTTATCCCAAGGTAGATTTTGAGTTGCTATGAACTCATAAAGTGGTCTTGGAGTATTACCACCTGCTAAAGCTATAGTACATTGGCCTCGCTGTGAAATGGCCTCTTGCATTTTAGCCAAGCAAATTTCTAAGGCTTGCTCGATTAACTCTTCTTTACTTTGTAGTAATTTAACCTGTTTGTTCATTTGACGTTTATTTGTGTTGTGCTAAAATATACTTACCCAAATAACAATTCTTTGATAAATTTGGGTATCAAAGTCATGCTACAGCGATTTTGATTCAGAAGTCAGTTTATCTCGTTACGTCAAATAATATTAGTATTTGCTTAAGGTATTTATGATGGGAAAATTTAGGTGGTATAAGTTTAGTAATTAATGATTTGGAAAAAAAGTTTTTGAGCGATAAATAAATAATAGTAGCTCTGTTTATTGTTGCTGACTTGATACAACTTTTCCAGATTTTTAGTTTGATTATTAGGCAATAAACTAAAGTTATTATTGGCTCGAAATATTATATTGGCCTAAAAAAAATCCTAATATCTGAAAAAATTCTAGTGTATTTCTCACAAATAAAATTTTCTAGTTATGACGAGATTAATGCCAGGGAAAAACCATTAATAAAAAAACAAAACCTATGTCTACTCCCAAAAAATTACCCAATTCCATACGCTACTTTCGAGCCAGATTTAGTCATCTGACGAAACCCTTAGTTTGGGGGCCAATTGGTGTCGCTTCTTTAGTGCTATTATTTGCTTGGGAATTAACAGTTCATCCAGAATGGTTGGCTCTTGAAGATGATGATAATTCAGTAACAAGTGGAAATACTATCACCGAAAATTTATCTCCTGAAGAAATCTCTATTATTAGCGATATTGATAGTCCTTCAGTTTTAATAGAAGATTTAAAAGATTCTGAAAATTATCAATTTAATTCTTTAGGAGTTCCTCAGCAAATTTTACCAAATGAGCTAAAAGAAGAAAGTAAAAATGAATTAGCTCCACAAAAAAACGCTACAAAACCTCAAGAAAAATTAACGCTCCCTCAACCTAAAACAAAAATTCAGAATCTTCCTACTCAAAATCAATTAGACAATTCTCTATTATTAAGCTCTCCTATTTTACGTAGTCTTAATATATTAGACGAAAACAATCAGGAAGAGAAAAAGGAAAAACCTGCAAATCCCCTACAGAATGCTTTAGATGATTACCTGCGCTCTCAAAATCAATCTCAAGCACCCTCAAATTCTCAGTCTCAAAAAAATAATTTTAACCTCTATCCCACTGAGATAAAACCTAGAGATATTACACCTTCTCCTTTTCCTGTTCCTGGAATTGCAACATCCAACAGTTATCAATCTCCACAAAACAATAATTTAAATTCACCTTTACCACCGATAAATATTAATCAACCAAAACCTTATTATACAGATTTATCAGGTACGGCAAATCAAAACAACAATCCCAGAAATTTACCAGGATATAATTATTCTCTTCAAGGGCAACCTACTAATCCAAATTTACCCCCATTGCCAAGAGTACCTAATAATTTAGTTAATAATCAAAATGGGATAAATGGAGTTAACAATGGAAGAGTTCCTAACTATTATGGTAATCAAGGATATCCGCAAAATCAGCAACAGCAATATAACTATGGAGTTAATCCTAATCAGGTAAACCAAAACGTACCATTAAATCCTTCTAATAACCCTTTTTCTAGACGTAATAATAATTTTAATCGTGGATATGGCGAACGTTGGAATAATCCTTTTTAACGGGTGCATCTCAATGCGTGAATAAAGCCAAAAACTTATCGCTTTTAGGGAACAGGGAACAGGGAACAGGGAACAGGGAACAGGGAACAGGGAACAGGGAAGAAGAAAAAAATATTTTTGCAAATATGAGATGCACCCTTTTTAACTAGGGCTTGCTGATTAAATCTAAAAGTCTTTACAGATAAAGGTAAGTGTCTTTTTAAGTATCAAAAAGTGCGAAGTTTTAGGTGGTAATGGTTCAAAAAAGAGCGGATTTTGCTCAAGAATTGGGTAGAAAAATCTAGGGACGATTCTTACTACGATCTCCTCTATAATTCCCATTTCTCCTGTCTCCTGCCTCCTGTCTTCCCCTCCCCTCCTGGGAGGGGCTAGGGGTGGGTTGGGAGGGGGAGGGGCGAGGGGTGGGTTGTCTCCTACCCTCACCCATAAGACTTTTTCAGCAAACCCTAACTAGCTATCAGCTTTTAGCAGCTCTGGGTAAAAATTCCCGGTTCCTTTCTTATCAGCTGGATGGCCTTTGGAAGAGTTGAAATATCCTTTCTGTTTTGGAATGCTATGCAAGCATAACTTTGAATTCTCCCTCCTTCTCTCCTTCTAAGAGGTTGTCTGAGAAGTCTCATTTGCTACATCACGCGCCCCCTAAATCCCCCAAAATTGGGGGACTTTTACCATTGATTCTTGTTCCCCCCAGAATTGGCTTGCTCGGGGGGCAAAATTCAGTATTAAACAACTTTTCAGATATCCTCTAATACCATTTCTCAAAAGTAATGCTACGTTTGGAAGGTGGTAAAAATAACTGGAAAAATCACATAGGTTAGTTAACAATCAAATTAAGGCAATAAATAGTATTTATAAATAGAAAATCCAAGTATAGCAAAGTTTTTGATAATTGGTATAAGATAATAAACTAATAGCTGATAGCTGATAGCTGACTGCTGAATGCTTACTTAATTTGAGTGAATTTCCTCAACTCATTTTGAATACATGATGTTGTTCAATAATTAATAATTAATAATTAATAATTGCCTCTTCTGAAATTTGAGTGAATTTCATCAACTCATTTTGAATACATGATGTTGTTCAATAATTAATAATTAATAATTAATAATTAATAATTGCCTCTTCTGAAATTTGAGTGAATTTCCTCAACTCATTTTGAATACATGATGTTGTTCAATAATTAATAATTAATAATTAATAATTAATAATTAATAATTGCCTCTTCTGAAATTTGAGTAAATTTCCTCAACTCATTTTGAATACATGATGTTGTTCAATAATTAATAATTAATAATTAATAATTGCCTCTCCTGAAATTTGAGTAAATTTCATCAACTCATTTTGAATACATGATGTTGTTCAATAATTAATAATTAATAATTAATAATTAATAATTGCCTCTTCTGAAATTTGAATAAATTTCCTCAACTCATTTTGAATACATGATGTTGTTTAATAATTAATAATTAATAATTAATAATTAATAATTGCCTCTTCTGAAATTTGAATGAATTTCATCAACTCATTTTGAATACATGATGTTGGTAATAAGACTATTTTTTTACTTGTTAAAACAGTGCAATTTTCAATAGTAACGGATAAGGCAGGAATCATATTTTGCTCTAGTTGATAAATAATTGTCTCTGCTAAATCATATTGACGAATTAATTCTTTATCAGCTACATATCTAGGGTTATAAGCTGTTTTATCGAGTAACCAAAAATCTATTCCATACTTCTGAATAAAGTTATTAACCTCTTCTGGGTTAGAAGTATATTGAGCCTGAATTAAATCTTTTGCTCTTTGACTAAACTGAGCATAATATTCTGTATGGTAAGGCAAACTATATTCCTGGGCGACTAAAGTAGAACGTTGGGCAAAAGTAGGAAGATTATCTGATTCTTTAGATATGGAGGCAATTAATATATCTTTCGGTTGTGCTAGTAAATATTCATATAGTTCTATTTCTTTGCCTTTAATATAGAACTGATTATCTATAGTTAGGTCTTGGGAAAAAGGAATGATACTTAATATCGCTAATAGTAAAACTGTGCAGCTAAAATATATTCTTTGTGGAAAAGTTAAGCCATTTTTTAGCTGAGAAATAATTTGATTCAAATAACTATCTAACCATATTGTTAAAGCAATACCAGCAGCTATTGGTATCATTACTCGCATACTATGATAAACATATCTGTTGGGAAAATGAAGCTGAAACAAAAAAGCATGAGCGAAGAAAAATAATCCAATAGATGCTAGTAAAATTTGAACTAATATTTCTAGCTTCGAAGAAACTTGTTTGACTAGAGGAAATTTTTGACTTTTTCCCAGTACAAAAGGTAAGAATAATGAGGCGATCGCTAGAGGAGGTAAAAATCCTAAGAATAATATGCCACTCCTCGGTCCTATTAGCCAAAAAATCAAAGGATTTTCGTGAAAAAAGAATGCTCTGCCATAGTTACCATCAAGATGATTAAAAATTGGTTGTAATTTAGCTTCTGCAGCAGTAATAATTGACCCAAATTCCGTAGCAGAAAACTTGTATGGTAAAAGTATAATTGCAGCAGTTATGATTGCTCCTAACCATAGCCAATAATTTAATCGGATTGAAGTAAATTTTAACCGTTTTTTATGATAGGAAAATAGTCTAATAGTTAAGATAGTTACTGATAGTAAAACAGTGTGAGGATAAAAAACTGCTTGGAGAGCGATCGCTACTAATACAGGAAAGAAAGAATTTTGGAGTAAGTAATATAAGAATGCTAAAAAAAGTGGATAGAAAAATGCTCTAGGAGTAGCAGAAACTAAGTCATCTTCCATCCATAAAGTTTGATTTAAAATCAATGAACTAAAAAAACCTACAGCAGGAATTGGTAGAATTTGTAAACTTATTCCAAAACAGTAAATTGTCGAAATTAATCCGAGAAATATTGGTAATAATTTACCTAAAAAAATGGGGTCGATACCTAAAGATGCGATGAGCCAATAAAAAGTTTTATATCCCCACGGAGCTACTGATTGAAAATAGTCAGCAATGAAATCTTGAGGAAATAATTCCGAATCTAAAAAACGACGCATCCAAAATATATGTTGTCGTGCATCATCTTGGATTAAATATTGACTTTGGAAGGATACTTTGAGAGATTCAAAACCATAAATTAAGACAATAGCTAAACTTAAACCAAACCAGAATATCCAGCTTCGACTTATCAAATTTTTATGTAAAATTGATAAAAATCTACTAATTTTTAATTTGGATATTAAAGTATTTGACATATTT
>NZ_JAAHHG010000061.1:18625-34107 GCF_010692555.1 Okeania sp. SIO3B5
ATAAATTAAGACAATAGCTAAACTTAAACCAAACCAGAATATCCAGCTTCGACTTATCAAATTTTTATGTAAAATTGATAAAAATCTACTAATTTTTAATTTGGATATTAAAGTATTTGACATATTTGATTATAGGTAAGCGTTCAGCCGTCAGCTATCAGCAATCAGCTATTACTTTTAGTTTTAGGTAAAAGCTTTACTAATATAGTCAGAATTAAATCTTACTATAAAAGCTGGCTTTAAAGTTTATATTTATTAAAACCCCCTCATTAGAGCTAACAGCTAATAGCTAATAGCTGAATGCTTACGATTATAGACTAGGGATTTTATAAGACATGATATGATTGCCAATCGTTGTTTAGTCTGAATCATTTTTTCCAATTTATTGTAAGTTATTAATTTTGACTTTTGACTTTTGACTTTTGACTTTATTATGGAGCTACTGATTGAAAATAGTCAGCAATGAAATCTTGAGGAAATAATTCCGAATCGAAAAAACGACGCATCCAAAATATATGTTGTCGTGCATCATCTTGGATGAAATATTCACTTTGGAGGGAAAATTTGAGAGATTGAAAACTATAAATTAAGACAATAGCTAAACTTAAACCAAACCAGAATATCCAGCTTCGACTTATCAAATTTTTATGTAAAATTGATAAAAATCTACTAATTTTTAATTTGGATATTAAAGTATTTGACATATTTGATTATAGGTAAGCGTTCAGCCGTCAGCTATCAGCAATCAGCTATTACTTTTAGTTTTAGGTAAAAGCTTTACTAATATAGTCAGAATTAAATCTTACTATAAAAGCTGGCAAGTTTATATTCATTAAAACTCCCTCAAAGTCATGAATACGAGATAAATAATTTTAATTATGTAAAAAAGGAGCTAGGTTTTATTAGAAAAGCAACTCATGCTTTAGCATTATAAGCAGAAGGAAAAAGAGGTGGTTGTAATAAAGGAAAATTAAATTATTGGGGAGGGGCAGTGAATCTTCACATATTACCGATAAATTTTGGTTTAAAGCCTTCCCTTTTAAGGGGATAATCAAGAAAAAAATTTCCTTTTAACCAATCCTATCCGTTTTTAAGAAGAGGTAATTAGGGCTTGCTGATTAAATATCAAAGTATTGACTTATATTGGTTTGATGATTTTTAGGGTCGAATTGCAGTACCTGGTTTTCAGTTGAAAATGCTCAAAAAGTTAGGATTTTGACAAGACTTGGACGGAGAAATTAAGGAGAAATTCTTCCAACTACATCCTCTGTAATTCCCATTTATTCAGAATTCTGAATTCTGAATTCTGACTCCTACCCTCACCCATAAGACTTTTTCAGCAAACCCTAATTATTAATTATTAATTATTAATTGTTGAACAGACCCACCTATATTTTGCAGGTCTTAGCAAAAAGCTACAATATTTTAGATTAACCTATTTCATATAAATAATAGTCTTCAGAGCAGAGTTTTTTGGTGCTACTTCTATCAATAAATGACATGAAAAAAAGTCGTACCAAAGAATAAAAAGGTAGGCAAATGTTACTTGGATTACCCTTAATCTTCAATTGCTCAATATTTGTACACCCTAGTTTTGAACTATCAAAATAATTGGGTCTAAAACCCTGCCTTTTAATCAGTTATTAGTTAAATATTTTGTCTTTTTTCTGGTTTGAGCAAAATCATAAAAATAAAGTAATAATTGAACTTCTAAGTTATGACTTCAGGCTTAAGAAATTCCTGTTACAAAAACAACTTCTGACTTCTGACTTCTGACTTGATTAACGAGAGGCTCTTACTAACAATAATACTGCCACTCCAAGACCTAGAAAATTTGGTAACCATCCAGCCAAAAAAGGAGTCAAAACCTCTTTTTGCCCCATTGCTCCTGTAAGAAAAGAAAGTAAATAGTAGCCGAAAATAATTATCACACTAATACCAAAGCTAGTACCTCTATTGGCATTTCTCTGATGTCTAATTCCTAAAGCTGCTCCTACTAAACCCAGAACCAAACACACAAAAGGTACAGCAAATTTTTGTTGAATTCTGACCTGAGTTTTAACAATTTTCCGATGATTTCCGCTCAGTCGCATTAACTCCAAATATTCATAAGATTGAGGAATATTCATCTGTTGATAAGTACGTCTTTTACCTGCTAAATCTAAAGGGGCTGTAGAAAGCTTTAATTCTTGATGGTCAAACTTAACAATATTACGGTAGGAACCATCTGGAGATACAATATAAATAGTCCCATTAAACAAGTCCCAAATATTTTCTGCTGGATTCCAGGTTGCTGACTCAGAGGACACAATTTGGTCAATTCCATATTGGGAACGATCTATAATAGTTACTCCCTTCATATACTTACCATCAAACTTTTCGGCATAGAATAAACGAGTCAAGGTATCTTCCTTGCTTCCGTCTGGCCGCTCAACTTGGCCAAATTCTGGATAGATAATATTTTCTTCCCTAAAAGGAGGATCTTCTCGATCTAAAGTTCTCTCTAAAGTCAGAGATGCTTGATAATTAGCATTGGGTACAATTACCTCATTGATGGCAAAAGTTAAAGCAGTTACCGTCAGACTGAATATGACTGTAGGTACCACCATTCGATAGACGCTAATGCCACAACTACGGATAGCAACTATCTCACTATTGCTAGACATCTGACTGTAAACCATGAGAGTAGATAGCACCATTGCCATCGGGAATGCCAGGCCAATAAATTCTGGCATTTTTAATAGAAATACTTGAAAGGCAATAGAAATAGGTAGTCCAGATTCTGTAACTTTTCGGACTAACTCAAACATTGCCCCTACTGTTACCCCGATGGATGAAAATAATCCTACACCAAAGAGAAATGGCCCAATTAATTCTGTAATGATGTAGCGATCCATGACTGAAATTTTGGGTTCCAGCCTTTGTAGGAAGAATAAAGATTTTGAGATACTGCGCTCCATATAGTTCAGATTTTCAGAATTTAGAATTTAGAATTTAGAATTTAGAATTTAGAATTACCTATTCTTATAAACAAAATGAAATGGGAATTTTTCAGAATATTATTTAAGGTTAACGTATCTGAATCAAAATTTCAGGAAGTAGAGAATTGAGAAGAGGAAACTATAGCATATTTCGGGCAAATGATGTACAAAATGAATAGTGAAGATATTGTAGTGCGGGCATCTTGCCCGCTTCGGGGTGTACCTCATAACAATGGAAAACGCTGTAATTCTGATTAATTGTAGAGGAGAATAAGCAAAGTCTACCAGGGAAGTAAGATGTTCCTGCTATCGTTTTCTGTAACCAAAATAATTTGAATATCAAGGGAGCAAGATGCTCCCACTAAGTTTATTATTGTTCGACGGTATCGGTTTCAAAGTTAACTCCTTCGTATAAAACTTCAATAGCAGAAGTAAATTCAATACTGGATAATGTAATTGACTCTCCTTCTGTATATGCACAATAATGCCAAATTTTTCCCTCGCCACGTTGATAAATTTCTACAGATATTGATTTTGAGTCTACTAAAACATATTCTTGCAAGCTAGGAATTTGACGATAATATTTAAACTTCTCGCCGCGATCGTATTTTTCTGTACTGGGGGAAAGAATTTCAATAATTATTGTAGGATGTTCGATAAAGTCACGAGATTTTAAATCGTCAGCATTGCAAGTAATAACTAGATCGGGATAAAAATAACGACTATTTTTACTCTCCCGAACTTTGACATCCGACGTATTTACTTGACATCCTCTCTGACGGAGATGGGGTACGAGAGCTATACAAAAATTAATAGCAATATTATTATGAGGAATACTTCCTCCTGTCATGGCTAAAATTTCTCCATCTATATATTCATGGCGAAATTCTTGTTTAGCTTCCCATTCTAGATATTCTTCAGGAGTCATTTTATGATAATCTTGGGGTTGAGCAATCATAGTTTTCTTTTAGTTAAATTAATTGTTTATATCTTATCATTAAATATGCTATAATCACTATTATTGTTATAATTTGTGTAAATAATTATCAAAAAAATATGGCTGAAATTACTATAGATGAAACCAAATTGAAAGAGTTGTTGAAAGTAGCGATTATTGAGTTACTACAAGAACAAGAAGAGGAATTTTATGAAATTTTAGAAGATATTTTGATAAAAAACGCTATTCAAGAAGGTGAAAATACTGAAACAGTTAGTCGGGAACAAACATTCAAAACTCTCAAGAGAAAGCTATGAATGTTGAGTTTAGAAAAAGTTTTGAAAAAGATTTACAAAAGATTCTTGATGCTGATTTATTGACTAGAGTTCAATAAATTATCGAGCAAGTTTAAAAAGCGGAAAATTTAACGAAAATTAGAAATATCAAAAAGTTAAAAGGCGAGGCAGAATACTATCGGATTAGAGTAGGAGATTACCGATTGGGTATTAAAGTTAATGATGGTATAGTCTCTTTCGTTAGGATACTTCACCGAAAAGAAATTTACAGATATTTTCCTTAGCTTTTCTAGAGCGATCGCTCTGTTCAAAAGTTGAGTAATTAATAGAATCTATAATTTTTGTAGCGGTCTAATACTTATATTTTTCCTATGTTCCTCAACTCGTTTAATTCGTTTTTTCAGTTTGCCCCGATTAAATAGAATAGTTTAGAATATTATCTAATAATTAACTTAATCTGAGTCTAATTTTAGGAGGCTGAAAATTATGGAACCTATTACTATTGTAATGGCGCTAGCTGCTGTATTGGGGACAAAAGCTTTGGAAAAAACTGGAGAAAATATTGGGCAGGTGGTTTGGGATAAAAGTGCTAAGTTGATGAAATATCTGAAACAAGAGTCTCCCAATACTGTAACTGCTATTGAACAAATTTCGGAGCAACCTTTGGATTATGGTCAGGCAGTTTTGGAAATGCAGGAGGCAGCAGAAAATCCTGATGTTGCTCGGACAATACAGGAGTTGGCAGCGACAGTAGAAGAAAATCCTCATCCAAAGTTGACTGAGGTGGTGGCAGAAATTAGAGAAGCGTTAAAGTCTCTGGAATCGGAAGATAACAAAAATGCCAACATAGTAGCAAAAGAAGTTAAGGCGGAAAAAGGTGGGATGGTGGTTGGAAAAAGTGAGAAGAAAATAAAGACAGAAAAAGATGGGATAGTTGCTGACACAATTGGTAAAATTGACAAACGTAAGATTGACAGGCGAACTACTATTTGACTGACTTCGCCTGAACAGGGCAGGGAATTGAATCTCAAGGAATGGCAAAATGTTTGTTGGAAAATGCTGAATAATCAACTAACCAGTAATTCCCTATTTCACGATGATGAGGAGGCAAAAAAACACCGAGAACAAATTTATGTTCCTCTGGCACTGGTGGAACGGAAAAAGTCTGAGAAACGAGAACAAGATGGGTTATCTCCCGAACAGGGAGCGAAACTTTATGAACCCCAATATGAGGAAAAGCAAAGATTTACCCACAATACTTTCTTAAAAGAGATTTTACAGCAAAAACAAGGTAAAAGTCAAGGCAAGAGAATTTCTTTAATTGGAGAACCGGGGGCGGGAAAAACTACTCTGCTACAAACTATTGCGAATTGGATATTAGAGCTGATTGGGATTTTTTCTTGCCCCGCAAACACAAGAATAAACCTGTGAAGGGGAGACGTTATCGAATTTTTGAGCCGCAGTGGAAGCAGGTGATTTTGTTGTGGTTGGGGCGAGAGGATGTGGAGGAGGAAGAGAAAGAGGGGTTTATTAAGGCTTTAACTGAGTTTAAGGATGGGTGTAAATACTTTTTGCCACCAAAGGAAAAATTAGATAGGGGTTTCTATGAATATCAAGCTTATTTTCTGGCTGCTGCTGGAGTCGGTGAATTTAGCAAATGCAGCCAAACTGATAAAATAGTGAAGAAAGTAGTTGGTTGGGGTAATATTTTCAATGAAAAAGAAGCTCAGACTGTTTTGCTAGAAACTCCAAGGAAAAACACTATCAATGCTTTTGTGCAATTGTTAAAGTCTACTTCTGATGATTATACTCGCTGGCAAGCAGCAGAAACTTTAGGGGAAATTGACCCTGGCAATCAGAAAGGAATTGATACTTTGCTGCATTTGTTAAAGTCTACTTCTGATGATTATACTCGCTGGCAAGCAGCAGAAACTTTAGGGAAAATTGACCCTGGCAATCAGAAAGGAATTGATACTTTGCTGCATTTGTTGGAGTCTACTTCTAGTCATTGGATTCGCTGGCGAGCAGCAGAAAGTTTAGGGGAAATTGGCATAGGAAATCAGAAAGCGATTGATACTTTGCTGCATTTGTTGGAGTCAACTGCTGATTATAGGATTCGCAGGGAAACAGCAGAAACTTTAGGGAAAATTGACATAGGCAATCAGAAAGCGATTGATACTTTGCTGCATTTGTTGGAGTCAACTGCTGATTATAGGATTCGCAGGGAAACAGCAGAAAGCTTAGGGCAAATTGGCACGGGCAATGAGAAAGCGGTTGATAGTTTGGTGAAATTGTTGGAGTCAACTGCTGATGATGATACTCGCAACCAAGCAGCAGAAAGCTTAGGGAAAATTGGCACGGGCAATGAGAAAGCGGTTGATAGTTTGGTGAAATTGTTGGAGTCAACTGCTGATTATAGGATTCGCTCGCAAGCAGCAGAAAGCTTAGGGAAAATTGGCACGGGCAATGAGAAAGCGGTTGATAGTTTGGTGAAATTGTTGGAGTCAACTGCTGATTATAGGATTCGCTCGCAAGCAGCAGAAAGCTTAGGGAAAATTGGCATGGGCAATGAGAAAGCGGTTGATAGTTTGGTGAAATTGTTGGAGTCAACTGCTGATGATGATACTCGCGAGCGAGTAGCAGTAAGCTTTTGGAACATTGGCACTCGCAACCAAGCAGCAAAAAGCTTAGGGAAAATTGGCACGGGCAATGAGAAAGCGATTGATGGTTTGGTGAAATTGTTGGAGTCAACTGCTGATGATGATACTCGCTGGCGAGTAGCAGAAAGCTTAGGGCAAATTTTAGTAGAAGAACAGATGGCAAAAGTGGTCACATCCTTAAAAGACTACCTATCACCTATAAACTACTTAATTAACAGCGATCGCTTCGAGAAATGCTACGAAATAATCTGGAAGTGTGCCCAAACTCTCCCCTACCCAGAATTTTATCAAGCTTGGCATCCTCCTGTTAGGCCGAAAAAACCACGCTGGTTGTTTTGGTGTTTATGCTTTTTGTTAGGATTAGTCGTAGTATTTACACTCACCTAATATAACAGCAGTGTTTCGATAAACTTGAGAGAAATTTCCTATGATTTCCACCTTAATTAAGCGTCTAATATTTGCTTCTCGTCCCATAAATACTCAAGATTGGTTAGTGGTAGGAGTAACATTGTTAATTTATGGAGCGATCGCTGATTTTCCCGCTTATTGATTTTGATTTATCTATTGGACAATAGTAATCAGATTGGAAATACACTTAAAAAACAGCGCTCGCCTCACACTACTATTGGACAATAGTAAGCAGATTGAAAATACTCTCAAAAAGCAGCGCTCGCCTCACACTACTATTGGACAATAGTAAGCAGATTGAAAATACACTCAAAAAAGAGCAATCGCCTCACACTACTATTGGACAATAGTAACGAGATTGGAAATACACTCAAAAAAGAGCAATCGCCTCACACTACTATTGGACAATAGTAACGAGATTGGAAATACACTCAAAAAAAAGCGATCGCCTCACACTACTATTGGACAATAGTAATGAGATTGGAAATACACTCAAAAAATAGCGCTCGCCTCACACTACTATTGGACAATAGTAAGCAGATTGAAAATACACTCAAAAAACAGCGCTCGCCTCACACTACTATTGGACAATAGTAAGCAGATTGAAAATACACTCAAAAAACAGCGCTCGCCTCACACTACTATTGGACAATAGTAACGACATTGAAAATACACTCAAAAAATAGCGCTCGCCTCACACTACTATTGAACAATAGTAACGACACTCAAAAAATAGCGCTCGCCTCACACTACTATTGGACAATAGTAACGACATTGAAAATACACTTAAAAAAGAGCGCTCGCCTCACACTACTATTGGACAATAGTAAGCAGATTGAAAATACACTTAAAAAAGAGCGTTCGCCTCACACTACTATTGGACAATAGTAACGACATTGAAAATACACTTAAAAAACAGCGTTCGCCTCACACTACTATTGAACAATAGTAAGCAGATTGAAAATACACTTAAAAAAGAGCGATCGCCTCACACTACTATTGGACAATAGTAACGACATTGGAAATACACTCAAAAAACAGCGTTCGCCTCACACTACTATTGGACAATAGTAAGCAGATTGAAAATACACTCAAAAAACAGCGCTCGCCTCACACTACTATTGGACAATAGTAACGACATTGAAAATACACTCAAAAAACAGCAATCGCCTCACACTACTATTGGACAATAGTAACGACACTCAAAAAAGAGCGCTCGCCTCACACTACTATTGGACAATAGTAACGACATTGAAAATACACTTACAGCGCTTTTCAAGTTGATGAACCACATCTTCACAAACAAAACCTTGTAGGGGCGTTCCATGGAACGTCCCTACTGTGGTCTACTTAAATGAAAACCGCTGTAAAAAAGAGCGATCGCCTCACACTACTATTGAACAATAGTAACGACACTCAAAAAAGAGCGATCGCCTGACACTACTATTGAACAATAGTAACGACATTGAAAATACACTTAAAAAACAGCGCTCGCCTCACACTACTATTGGACAATAGTAACGACATTGGAAATACACTCAAAAAAAGAGCGATCGCCTCACACTACTATTGGACAATAGTAACGACATTGGAAATACACTTAAAAAACAGCGCTCGCCTCACACTACTATTGGACAATAGTAATGAGATTGGAAATACACTCAAAAAACAGCGATCGCTTTACCGTTAGGCTTTAATTCTGGATTTTTGCGAGTTATCACTTAAACATACTTATTAATAAAAGCTTCAGGAGTTAGACACTCAAACTCTCCAGTTTCTTCTACAATAGCCTTAACTAATTTATAGTTTGCCGACACAAAACATTGAGCTTTACCTAATAATTAATAATTAATAATTAAATAATTCGCGCCTTGAAGCCTCCCATTTTAAGGGGAAAAAATAAATAATATCTCCTTATATTCAATCCTCTCGGTTTTAACCAGAGATAATTATCAATTATCCATTATCCATTATCCATTAATGAACTGTTTTACCAGTTAAATAAACTCCTGCATCCTCTCTAGGAATATTACCTAAATTCTCAATTATTTCTAATTCATATTCATCCACTAGAACATAAAAAACTTGAAAATTTTGCCAAATTTTATCGACTATTTCTCCAGCTATTTCAAAAAGATAAAAAAATAAAATTCCGTATTTCAAGCCTCCAACTAAAGCCGATGATACTGATAACTGATAACTGATAACTGTTAACTGAAATCACGTTCTTGTGAAATTTCCTGTCTCACTTCTCGTACTAAATTCACTATATCCTCTCTTGATTTATATCCTGCCTCTGCTAAATCTTTAGCAAATTCTGACTGTAAATTTTCTATAGGCATTAAAGAATATCGAGCAGATTTATTTTTCCTAAGTTCAACTATCATTTTTTCAATTAAAATAATTTGTTCAGAAACAGGAAGTTGTTTGGCTAAATTAAACACTTGTTCTAGCATAATAATATTACCTCAGTATAGGTTATATAGCAGAAAAAAGCGATCGCTCCTTTTTTTCAGACTTTTTATCAAGAACGATCGGCAAAGATTAAATACAGTTTTTTCCTACAGCGAAAGGTAAACATTCAGTCAAAATAATTTTATCCCTAGAAATTTTCACAACTAAATAACTGTATTAATTCTCACTATTAAATCTTGCTAATAATTCCTCCCGTGATAATTGTAATAGCACAGGAACAAATTCCTCTGGAGATAATAACAACATTGGCTGAATAATTTCTCTGAGTTCGTCATCTAAAGAATTAAACCTAACTTTCAACACACTTTCGATAACTATTCGGCTACCTTGCTGAGTAGCAGTTTCTAATTGTTCTAATAATAGTGGTGATAAGCGCATAATTAACTCCCTATCTTGTACTTCTAATTCTGAACTTTATTCTAAGTTACTACGCAAAAACGATAATAATAACAAAGCATTTAACCGAATTAATTCTCACTATTAAATCTTGCTAATAATTCCTCCCGTGATAATTGTAAAAGTAAAGGAAGAAATTCCTCTGGAGATAATGACGACATTGGTTGAATAATTCCTCTGAGTTCTTCATCTAAAGAATTAAACCTTAATCTCAACAAATTTTCGATAACTGCAGTACGCTCCATTCGGGTAGCTCGCTCCATACCTTGCTCTATACCTTGCTGAGTAGCAGTTTCTAATTGTTCTAATAATAGTGGTGATAAGCGCATAATTAACTCCCTATCTTGTACTTCTAATTCAGAACTTACTTCTAAGTTACTACGCAAAGATGATAATGACAACAAAGCATTTAACCGAAATTGATTATCTGGTGGCAATGCTTCTAGCTCATCAATTGCTTGTTGTTGTACTCTATCTCTGCCCAAAATTCTTAACCATAGAGTGTCTAATGTCTTTGGTAATTGATGAATTACTACTAATCCTGCTCTGAAATATTCCGGTAATAAATAAATTCCTGGACTCCAATTTTCATCATCACTTTTAGCACCAAAACCCTCTAATATTGTCTTTGATGCTGTAGGTGTTAATATCCATAATTTCGGATAATTATTTTCATTCAGGCGGGTATTTTCCCGATTTACTCGACGGATAAAATCTGTATTTACCTCTAATAATTTAAGTAAACAACTCCGAATTTCATCAATTGTTACAGGATTTCTAAAGGGTTCAAATAGACAAATTGTTGTAGCTAATTCTCCTAATAATCCTAATGCTTCTGGAGAAACTTTTGGTTGAGTTGATGGAGCAAAAAAAGACATCTACTTGTCTAACTTCACTGCGAATTTCTAGAGGAATTTGACATTCTCCTAGTTGGGATAATAATTCTTCTAAATAATCTTTAGCGAATTGGTCATGGATAAATCTTGTCATGCCGTTTCATGGAATTCAAATTAATAATTCAAAAGTCAAAAGTAAGTCAACGGAATTCAAAAGTCAAAAGTAAGAATCAGGACTTACGCATGAGGTAGGAAAAACTAGGATTTGAGATTGCTTCCCTATCGGTCGCAATGACGAAAATACGTTGTATTGCGTAAGTCCTAAGAATTATAGTAAGCATTTTAGCCTCTGTCTAATATTATTGCCCATAATTACTACACAAGTATTTAGATCGATTAATATCATATAGTTGCAGTATTTGAAAATAATGATTAATTGGCCTACTATCCTTTCTCACAAACACTCAAAACCTTACCCCTCCCTAACCCAAAACTGGATCGTTATAGTTTTTCTAATTTCCCTCACCCTCTGCTTACTTTCCCCCACCTTCGCCCAAACAAAACAACCATCAAAGTACGACATTACCAGTCAAATACTATTCAACCAACCCAGTTATTACCCACTCGAACAAACCATTAACAACCAACTCTACCGCCCAACAGCAACCTGGGTAGGGCGACTCATTCTGCCAAAACCAGACACCCCTCCACCAAGCAACCAACAAGACTGGGTATGGATAGAAATCTATAACGCTCCAGAAACAGCTAAAAATTTAGAGGGGGAAATACTGCCTTTGCAATGGAGTCAACAACCATTAACACAAACATTCGTCGAAACTGTTACGAAAGATATTCAATTTTCTCAAGCAGCTAAAAACAGTAGTAACAACGGCAATGTCTTACCCACTCGCCTCAATGGTTTAACCAAAGTCGGTCCCTTAACATCTCTCGCCGGAGCTAGACCTAACGACGATATGATAGTCGGTCTGGAAAACGTCAAAATTACAACAAACGAAGGAGGTTCCCCTATTCTGGAAACTCCACTCGAACCCATGCAAATTACCGGACGTTATTACGCATTAGTTGATATCCTGGGCACGGCAACTACAAACGCCACTCCAAAAAATTGCCCTGGAAACCAACCATGCACCAGCGAACTTTTCCAAGTACGTCACTACAACCCCACTACCAAAAAATTCGACAGCGCAACAGAAATTATCCGCATTCCTCAACAACCACTCCTACCCAACAATTTATTTCAATCAACACCCCAAGGAATAACAGACTCTCCAGCAGGGAAAGCAGGTTGGTATATTTATGGAGCAAAAGACACAGCAGGAATATTTACAGTCCAAGCAATAAAACCACGATCGTTCTTTCAACTACAACCGGAACAAACTATCCAGGGAAAAACAGCAGGCATCAAATATATTGACCGCCAAAATTGGCAAAATACCGAAAGTCGTAAAGGTAATATTCAAAGTGTATTAGTTATTGGGGAAGAAGGAAGTAAAGTAGATAAACTTTCTCCTCCCAACTCTGTACAGACGTTGCATGCAACGTCCCTACCTACTCCCAACTCTCTTCTAAAAGAAGGAGATTATGCTTTAGTCATTCATCTATTCGGGGGTATTGGTGGAGAAAAAAGCGAACCCGTATTCGTAGGAACAGTTACCGGACATTTTTCTTACGGTTTAGCTCAAGTAGTGCGAGATACTTTTACCAACGAATTACAATTTGACATCAAATACCAACAAGTTTACGCCCAAAACTCCAACGGCATAATTTCCGGTACCCATAGTTGGGAAAATTATATGGGAAATTTGGAAAAAGGATGGTTAGGAACTCGCCCAGTCTCGGATATAGTTGTCAAATTAGACGCACTTAAAGATTATGATTTTGGCGGTGTCATCCTCTCCCCTTTCCGAGAATTTATGTATCAATTACAAATAATGACAGCTCGCTACCGCACGGGGGATGGAACGGGGGTAGCAAGAGTGAGTCCGGCAACTTCTTGTGTCCAAGACTCTAGTCAAGCACTTTTTATTGCCATTAGAAGTATTGAGAATAAATTTTATTCCACACCAGAAATTCAAACCTGGCTAAAATCTCATCCCGACAACCCACAAACATTAAGGTTTCAACAACTTGTTTCTTTGGGGAAAAAACTGGAAAAGGCTTTAGTTCCAAGGGGTGTTGTGCGCCCAGACTGGCAGAAAAATGCTGAATATTTGGCAGGGATAAATGCGAGAAATGGGTTTGTGAATGAGATTAGTATTGTTAACAGTATTTTGAGTTGGCGATCGATGATGCCTCGTCGCGCTCACGATGAAGTTAGCACTATTTTCCTAGAAAGTGGTGCAGAATTATGGTTTCTCCGCACTAATCAGGTGGGAGGATATGACCCAGATATTGAACCAGTGGCACCGACTGTTGCATTTGGGCAGTTTCCTCTAATTTCAAAATTAATTGAGCGTTTGATATCTGCTTCTCGTCTGATGAATAGTCAAGATTGGTTCGTTGTTGGGATAACATTATTAATTTATGGAGCGATCGCTTTACCGTTAGGATTTAATTCTAGATTTTTACGAGTAAGTCGAGGTTTTGGCAACCTCAAAGAATTATTTCAGGGTTTGGTAGTGGCGTTTTTTACTCCAGCTTTTATGGAAGAGTTAATATTTCGAGTTTTCTTATTGCCTCATCCCACCGAGAAAATTTCAACTATTATGTGGTGTTTTTGGGCAGCATTAAGTTTATTCTTATTTATTATTTATCATCCAATAAATGCTCTAACTTTCCATCCCCAGGGAAACCCAACTTTTATGAAACCCATTTTTTTGACATTAACAGGAATTTTAGGATTAGTATGTACAGTAGCTTATCAATTAACTGGTTGTTTGTGGGTTGTGGTAATTATTCATTGGGCAGTAGTTGTGATTTGGCAATATTGGTTAGGTGGTAAAGAAAAATTGTATGGAAGTAATTCAACAATTAATAATGAATAATGAATAATGAATAATTACCTCTCCTTGAAAGCGGATAGGATTGACTAATTATGAAAATTTTTATTTATTATCCCCTTAAAAGGGGAGGCTTTAAACCAAATTTTTTCGGTAATGTAAGGAGGTATCATTCATTATGTCTCAAGAATTATTAAATGAGTTAATCAGTAAATCAGAAAAATTAAACATTGAAGAAAAACTTCAATTAATGCGTTATTTATCAAATAATCTTCAAATAAATGATAATTCAACCCCTAAACCTCGGCGTAAATGGCGTGAAATTCAAGGAAAAGCAACTTATCCATTAGTAGGAGAAGATGCTCAAGAATGGGTTTCTCGAACTCGTCAATAAGCCACAGAAAACCGCGAACAAATTATCCGTAATAATACAGATTAATCATCTAACACCATCCGTATATCCGTGGCAAAATCCGTGTCTAGCCACTATCTAGCTTGATCATTGTTGAGTCATAATAATACAGATTAATCATTTGACATCATCCGTATATCCGTGGCAAAATCCGTGTCTAGCCACTATCTAGCTTTATTATTGTTGAGTCATAATAATACAGATTAATCATTTGACATCATCCGTATATCCGTGGCAAAATCCGCGTCTAGCCACTATCTAGCTTGATCATTGTTGAGTCATAGCCATTACTTTTTCCACTGTCAAATCTGAGATATTGTCAAGAGTGGGCAGTACATCAGTTCCAGCAAACACCAGTGGTAGTTCTTGGTTCTCCCAAACCCAGATTTGCTGTCGCTGAATATCAATTAACCAAGCAAGTTGAGTCCCGTTACCCAAACAGTGCAGAATCTTGTTCTGTAAGTCTAATGTGCTTTGATCCGGGGAACGAATTTCAATTATCCAGTCCGGTGAACCTTGCAGTGAGCCATCTTGATTCCTAAGGCGATCGCTTTTGACAACCACAATATCTGGTACAGGAGATAAGGGAGGAATAATGCACCGGAGTTCCTGAATAGCTTCATAAGCTTCGGTTTTGTTGTTAATAGTATTGACGAGGTTGCGCTGGAGGCGGGAATGAAACAGGGTTGGCATCGGTTTTTGTTGTGGTTTTCCATGGATAAATTCCCAAGCAGGAGAAGTTTCGATATTGGGTTGTTGGAGAAAAGCGTCTAAGGAATTAGTAGTAGTTGATAATTGCATAAGTTTATTTTTTTTAGGGAATAGGGAATAGGGAATAGGGAATAGAAATTAAGATAGGTTTACCTCTTTTTTTAGGGAATAGGGAACAGGGAATAGAAATTAAGATAGGTTTACCTCAAATATACGACTAGGAGAAATAGTCATTTTTTTTAATTTAAAAGTATCAGGACTTACGCATTGACAATAGATATAGGGTTTCGCTCAGTTACGCTACCTTACACTAGGCAGAGAGAGGTACTTATAACTGATAACTGATAACTGATAACTGAAATGGCGTTCTTGTGAAATTTCCTGTCTCACTTCTCGTACTAAATTCACTA
>NZ_JAAHHG010000610.1 GCF_010692555.1 Okeania sp. SIO3B5
TCTCAATATTTTTAGGAATCATAGAAATACCAACTAAATCAGCACTTTTTAAGTCTTCTAAAAAAGTAGTTAAATTAGTAATAATAGTAGAAGTCATAGAATTAACTTTTCTCCTGTACTGTGTGTATTTGCTCCGGGGATAAATTGAATTTGATTACCATTTTGGTCGTAGCGACGACGATAAGGTTTACCTGGGAAAGTTTTTATTTTCGGACCTGTACGAACTATTTCACTATCTGGCCTAATGTGAATTATACTACCATCTACATGAGCAAAAGTTTCATATCCGCCCCTAGTTTGTGTTTTAAATTGAAACCCATAATTTGACAAAATAATGAGAGCTTCTAATTTACTTTTTCCTGTCAAGTCGGGAAGTTGTTGTGCAGCAGGAGTCATCAATTAATTTATAATAAAATATCAACAAAAAGATAGCTTTTAATATTAGAGCGATCGCCAAACTTGCCCCCAAAAATCATCCGTGTATCCGTGGCCAAATCCGTGTCTAGCTACTAGGGAGCGTTGGCGAAGCCTAGCGGCAGCTATATCGCCAACTTTATTGACAAACTAAAATTTAATATCCCGCCAAGTTTGAGCAAATCATTAGTATTAGTAACGCCAAACAGATATTAACATCACATCAAAATGATAGTCATAAGGTAAGCATTCAGCTATTAGCGGTCAGCTATCAGCAAAGAGACCCTTTGATTAAGGAAATAATTTCAATGAATATGGGTGAGTTTGGGTAAGTTTAGTAGAACGGTTAACTAATTCAACTCCTGTAAAAATTTGCTGTAAAAATGTTTTGGCAGTTTCATTTCCTAGACGATACAAAATTAAAGTATAAGCTTCTAAAACAGTGGTATAAGTAACAACAACTCCTAAGTTTTCTTGTTGCATTTGCTTCAAATCTGCTTGAGCTTGTTGATGATATTAGTCATCAGGATCGACCGCAGCTTAACGAAGTCAGAAGTCAGAAGTCAGAAGTCAGAAGTTATTGAGGAAGCACTGCAACGCACTTCTCAAGAAAATCAAACTCAAGTTTACACTTGGTTATTCAGTCAGTTTCAATAGCAGGGAATAGGGAAGAACAGGGAGTATAAGTGAAAAACATTTCCGCGTTCTCAAGGAATTCCTGGCATGGGAGCAAGATGCTCCCACTACCCTGCATCCTAAACAAAAATAATTATGATGCACCACCACTTCAAAATTTTCTGATAACTGATAACAGACTCCCTGTTGCATTTCCAATAATTTTTCTGTTAAAATTCCACCAACAGTCTCAAATATTAACAGGAGATGCCTTATGTCTCTAACAGTTGAAGACTTGGAAAAAATCCAAACCCAACTAACAGAAGCACATTTAGACTACCGCACCGAATTAGTTGACGGTCAAATTATCATCATGGGATTATCAGACTACGTTTCCGAAGTTATTATCGCCCGGTTAACATTTTTCTTGCAAAACTGGGTGATACCAAGAGCGTTAGGCTATGTCACTGGATCGGGTGCAGGTTTTCGTCTCCCAGACGGCAACTTGCGTGGTCCCGATGTATCCTTCGTTCCCGCTGCCAAGATGCGTCAAGCTCCCCGTGCTTTTGCCGAAATCGTTCCTGACTTAACTATCGAAGTTAGATCAGCATCCGATAACATTAAACCTCTAGCTGAAAAACTGCAAAGATTTATCGAGTTAGGGAGTCAAGTAGGCGTTTTAGTAGACCCGAAAAACTTAACCGTAACTGTATATCGTGCTTCCGGAGAACCAATAGTTTTAACCAATGAAGATACATTGACTATCCCGGAATTATTACCCGGTTGGGAACTGCCAATATCAGAAATTTGGCCGCCAGTGTTCGAGTAATATCATGTTTGAAGGAAGGCAGAAGGCAGCTATGCTGGAGGCAGAAGGGAAGAAAAGGTTAAAAGGGATAAAGTTTTTTTATAGCTGATTATCCGGACATAATATAATATCAACTCAGGTGGAATAGTTGTTATCGCGACGAAAGGAAGTATTCTCCTCAACTGCTGAGATTGCTTCCTTCCACGGAGTGACCGTCGCAATGACTACAGGTATATTCAACAATTAATAATTAATAATTAATAATTCTAGACAGTGCAAAGTTCTTGAAATAACTATTGCTAGCTAAGGCTTTCAGGGATCTCAAGGTTAGAAACTCTACATTCAGAAGTATAGGTGCTGTAAGCCTTTTCCAGTAATACTTTCAGTCTTTAAAAGAAATCATTTTTCAGAATAACTTTGTACTCTCCAGTTAATAATTACCTCTCCTTGAAAAGAATAAGAATAATTAACAATAATACCAATTATCAAAAACTTTGCTATACTTAAAATTCATATTTCTAAATACTATTTATTGAAGTGATGTAAGCCTTTAATAATCTTTGCCATTTTGAGGCTTATTCTAACACTTTCCAAGGGTAGCATTACTGTTGATGAATGGTATAACTGGGGTGCTAATTATCAAAAAAGTTATTCAGAATAACTGAAGTTTTACTTAAGTTAAACATTCTTTATTTAACGCTTAGTATAACATAGCGTTTCTTAACTTAATGAGGTACATCTATACTTGAATGTGTCTTCTATTTGATATTAAAACATAAGACAATGTAATTTCAGTTCGAGCAAAATAGTTATACTTTTCCTAGTAGTCATGATTCTCAAATCAGAATAAATATCTTATATATAGCGTTTTTATTTGGGATGTGGAAACTGAGTCCTATTAAAAAGGGAATAGGGAATAGGTATGGAGGGAATAGTAAAGAAGGAAAAACAGTATTAACATAGTGGTAAACATAAGGATATATGGTACTCAAGACAGTGCTTTTTTATTAGAAAAAATCTCAATCTAGATTTACATCTCATTTGGAAACGCTATAGCACTACGCAAATAGGTTAGGACATTTATAAATGTTCAAACTCAGTCAGATATGACTTTTAACTTTTGACTTTTGACTTGCGCGTAGCGCCATACCAATTCCCAAAAATCAGAAAGAAAATCAATTCTTATCCATAAATATTTTAATATTTCTTCGATGTTTCCCATTCCCCATTCCCTATTCCCTCTTTTATGAAGATATCTAATGCAAAATCTTTTAATTTCCCTGATTATTCATAAAATTTTTTTTAAAATTGGTATAAGACCTACCACCTACCACCTACCACCTACCACCTAAGACCTAAAACCTAAAATCTACCACCTTATGAATAAAACGAAAATGATTGGTCAACTTTTAGATGGACGTTACCGCGTCGTTCAAATCCTGAGTGCTGGTGCATTTGGACAAACCTATCTGGCAGCCGATACTCGTCGCCCTGGGCATCCTCAATGCGTAGTTAAACAACTACGGGCTCCTGGCAATAGTTATACAATAGTTAAAACTGCTCATCGCTTATTCAAACAAGAAGCAGAAATATTAGAAAAATTAGGTAGGCACGAGCAGATTCCTTTACTATTAGCTTATTTTGAAGAAAATAACCAATTTTATTTAGTTGAAGAATTCATTCCTGGAACACCATTAAATAAAGAAATTATACCAGGCAAGCCTTGGCAAGAAAAACAAGTAATCAAACTGTTGTTAGAAATCTTAGAAATTTTAGTATTTGTACATGAAAATGGTGTAATTCATCGGGATGTTAACCCATCTAATTTAATTAGACGTCAACCAGATGAAAAATTAGTTTTAATCGATTTTGGTTCTGTCAAAGAAGTTAGTCATCGAATTGCACTAGAAAATGGAGAAGTGCCGCGAACAATAGCTACAGGTACTCCTTCTTATATGCCCATCGAACAATTTCAAGGCATTCCTCAATTTAATAGCGATCTGTATGCAGTCGGCATGATTGGCATTCAAGCTCTGACAGGTATTCCCAGTAGCGAACTCCCAAAACTACAAGACCTGAGTCCATCAAATCCTAGTGGTATTCTCTGGCGAAATAGAACCCAATGTTCATCAAATCTAGCTGATATCGTCGATCAAATGGTACATTACCATTATACAAAACGTTATGAGTCTGCAGAAGAAGTTGTGACAGCGCTACAGAAAATTAGCGGTCGCTCTCAAACATTTACAGCGCCATTACCCAGAATTAAAAGTAGTTCCAATCTTCAAACTAAAACAAGCTTGCAGAAAATGACATTTCATCCTTTATGGTTTGTTTTATTTGGTTTTGCCAGTCTGGGGGTGATTGCAGTATTGATTGGGTTAGTGAGTTTCTTGAATCGCCCCAACCCGGTTAAAGCAGAGAGAATATTTGAGAAAGGGAGAGAAAGTGCGAAGAATGGTAATCAAAAAGCAGCAATTGTCGCTTATGACAAAGCAATTCAACTAAATCCCAATGAAGAAGAGTATTACTATAAACGTGGCAATGCTTATTATAACTTAGAAAATTACCCACAAGCTATTGCTGACTATAGCAAGGTAATTAATTTGAATCCTAGCCATGTTAATGCCTATTTCAACAGAGGGACAGTTCGTTATGAGACCAAAGATTATGCTGGAGCAATTAATGATTTAACCCAAGTATTGCGCCTCAAACCGCAAGATGCTGAAGCATATGATAAAAGAGGATTAGTTCACTATAGTTCTCAAAATTATCCTGCTGCTATTGCTGACCACACTCAAGCTATTCGACTGCAACCCAATAATATAGATGCTTATCATGGTCGAGGATTAGCTCGTGCTGCCAATAATAATTTACAAGGAGCAATAGCAGATTATACTGAAATGGTTAGACTTGAACCAAAAAAAATAGATGGTTATTATAGTAGAGGCAGAGCGCGCTTTTTTCTGGGAGATTATCAAGGTTCTTTAGATGATTACAACAAAGTTATTGAAATAAACCCGGAAAATGAAGAAGCTTATGCTAATCGTTGCAGTACATATTTGAATTTAGCAGCTTATGAAAAAGCTGTATCTGATTGCACTCAAGCAATTAAAATTAACCCGGAAAATGAAGTTGCTTATAATAATCGATGTATTGCTTACCTAAATCTTAAAGAGTATGAAAAATCTATATCTGATTGTACAAAAACAATTGAAATTGTTCCCAAAAGTCCCTCAGCTTATACAAATAGAGGATTAGCTTACGCTTCGGCAAATCAACTGGAAAAGGCAATAGAAGATTATACTAAAGCAATAGCTATCAGTCCAAATAATGCGGAAGCTTATGCAAATCGTGCTAGCGTTTATTTTAGACAAGAAAATTCTGAGCAAGCGATCGCTGACTATGTTCAAGCAATTCGACTTAATGCTGAATATGCTGATGCTTACTATGGTAGAGGATTGATTAGAGTTAATCTTGGGGATAAAAAAGGGGCAATTAGTGATTTTGAAAAAGCAGCTAAACTTTATTTAGAACAAGGTCGAACAGGGGGATATAGAGATTCCCAATATCAAATTGATCAATTGAATTAGATGGGGGGATGGGGGGATGGGGGGATGGGGGGATGGGGGGATGGGGGGATGGGGGGGATGGGGGGATGGGGTGATGGGGTGCTGGGGTGGTGGGGTGATGGGGGGATGGGGG
>NZ_JAAHHG010000611.1 GCF_010692555.1 Okeania sp. SIO3B5
AAACACCATTTAGGATACCCACTAGCTCTGTGGAATAAAATTAATATCATGTCCGGTAGCATCGGAGCGTGTATAAAATTAAGGTGACACTCTTGAGAAAACCTTCTGCCTCCTGCCTCCTGCCTCCGGCCTTCCTTCCGCCAAAGTCTAACTATTCAACCGGACATGATATAAGCCATTGCTTGACTAGAACTAGCTTAAAGGATGAAAATGAAACGAAAAAGAAAAAAACACTGCTTAAAAATAGTTTTAGCTTTTTTGTCAATCAGTTTAATTGCCTGTCAACCAACTATTCAATCTAATCCTGAATCAACAGACAAAACGATGCCGGGTAAAGGGGTAAAAGTAAGCTCTGGCTCTAGTATCACAACCTATGCAGCATTTTTAACAGAAGTTATTAATATTGGTCTAGAAAAGCTTGGTTATCAAACTGAAGCCGTAAAACAACTCAGTGTTCCCGTAGTGCATATTTCTGTTAGTAACGGAGAATTAGATTTCTACACCGATCATTGGGAAAAACTCCAAAATAAATTTTTTATAGAAAACGGAGGGGAAGATAAATTCCAGCGGGTAGGAATTATTGTTGATAATGCTTTGCAAGGGTATCAAATTGACAAAAAAACCGCCGATAAATATAAAATTACTAGCCTAGAGCAACTTAAAAATCCCAAAATTGCCCAACTTTTTGACTCAGATGGTGATGGAAAAGCTAACTTAGCAGGTTGTAATCCTGGATGGGGTTGTGAGTTAGTCATTGAGCATCACTTGGATGTCTATGGACTGAGAGATACGGTTGAACACGATCAAGGTAATTATGATATTTTGTTGGCAGATGTAGTAGCTCGCAACCGACTGGAAAAACCTATTCTCTATTATCTTTACACTCCTCATTGGATACCTGCAGTATTAGAACCTGGTAAGGATGCAATCTGGCTAGAAGTGCCTTTCACTTCTCTACCAAAAGAACAGGGAGAAGTGTCGGAACAAGAAACTATGCTAGATGGAAAAAATCTAGGTATTGCGGTTGATAGAGTCAGGATAGTAGCAAACAATAAATTTTTGCAAGCTAATCCAGCCGCTAAACGTCTGTTTGAGCTAGTTTCAATTCCTATTGAAGATGTTAATGCTCAACAAAAACTCGTACAAGATGGTGAAAGTAACTCAAAAGATTTCCGTCGCCATGCAGAAGAATGGATCAAGAAAAATCAAGAGAAGTTTGATGGTTGGGTAGAAGAAGCAAGAAATACAGGAACAAATTTGTCAGAGAAGTGATTGTTTTTTTAACCTTTGTAATATAATCCACCATAGTATAACAAATTTAGTTTAAATGAAAATTATTCAGAAAGATACAGATGGCTTTCAATGCTTCATTGGGTTAGACAGAGCCACCCTTAATCAGCCAAGTAACGGTGGATTGAGAGTCAAAACGTACCAATCTGAGACCCTGGCTTGGGAGGACTGTAGAAATTTGTCCCTCGTTATGACTCATAAACATCTTATGTACAATACAGGTTTTAGCGGTGGTAAAATTGTTGTAGCGATCGCTGATTGTCAAGCCTGCAAGAAAAACTTATTGAGCTTTATCGGTTCTATGCTGAATGAGCTTAATGGTTTGATGTACACCGGTTGTGACTTAAATACTTCCTTGGAGGACATGGAATATCTCAGAAACCACTGTCCTTATATTCTGGCATCTCTAGATTCTCAAGTTGACCCAAGTATTGCCACAGCCTATGGTGTAGTGGGTAGTATTCAAGGTATTTTTGGAAAAAATCTTGAGGGTTTAGTTTTTCTGGTTCATGGTTTGGGAAAAGTGGGTAAAGCTACTGCTCTAGCTCTCCAAAAACTTGGAGCAAGTATTATGACTTATGACATTGTATCCCAGCGAGCTGATCTTCCTAATTGTAAGAACATCTCACAGGATGAGAACTGGTGGAATATTCCCTGTGATGCATTAGTTCCTTGTTCTATTAGTGGTCTAATTACACCAGCAATTGCCGATTCCTTGCAGTGTAAATATATTGTTGGTTCTGCCAATGTTCCCCTAAGCGAACCTTCTGTACTCGATATTTTACAGGCAAAATCAATCACTTTTATTCCTGAATCAATTAGTAGTGCTGGTGCTGTCATTTGCGACTCAATCGAATTTTATGCCCCATCAATTTTCAAGCAAGTAGATCCCCGATATATTTATGCATTTGTTCAAGGAGTGATTGAAGAAAAAGTAAAGTTATTTTTGGCAGAGCTAACCAATAGCGACAAATCCTACGAACAAGTCATATCAACCCTGATTTCAGCAGCAGATAAACAACCCAGAGTGGGATGTCAAATGCCAGATTTTTTAGAGAAAAATTAAACCCAAAAGCAGGAAAAAAATCATCATCATTGGAGAATATCTGACATGGCAATTTATATGGCATCTGACTACTCACTCAACACACTTGGAGCAAAACTTTGTCTCGAAGCTGCTGGGGATTTAGTCACAACAGCAATCCAACCCATCCAAAACAGTTCACAAGTAAAACTAGCTGATTACGGTATTGCAGACGGTGGTACTACCCAAGGATTATGGCAGCAAATTTTTGATACAATCAAAAAACAAAATAGCGGGGTTTTTATTGAAGCAGTATTTAGTGATTTACCCAGTAATGATTTTAATGCTTTGGGTAAAACTTCATCCTTTTTAATGCAGGGTGATAAAAATCTAGTCGTTTCAATGGTTCCACGCTCATTCTATGAACCTGTGTGTCCCCCCAATAGTCTAGATTTTGGTTTCTCGTCTACAGCCATGCACTGGCTAAGTAAGCTGCCTAAACATTTGAATTACCATACCCATATTAATGCTTGTGATCAAGGGGAAGATAAAGCCATTTTTCAAGCCCAATCTCAGCTTGACTGGACTACTATTCTCCTAGCTAGAGCTAAAGAACTCAAATCTGGAGGTCAAATCGTAACCGCTAACTTATCCACAGACGAACAAGGGCGCTATCTAGGCAACAATCAGGTAGATTTCAATATGCACGATATTCTACACGAAATTTGGAAACAAATGCAGATTGAGGGGTTGATTCAACCCGAAGAATATGTTGGTGCTACATTCCAAAATTATTACCGAACAGAAGCCGAGTTTGCTGCGTGTCTTGAAGATCCTCAAAGTGAAGTTTATCAAGCTGGGTTACGATTAGGGGAAATCCGAACGATGCAGATTCCCTGTCCTTATCGGTCTCAGTACGAAGACGATCGGGATACAGAGAAATTTGCCCAAGGGCTCACCCAAACAATTCGTTCTTGGAGTGAACATACTTTCAGAAATGCTCTAACCAATCGATCCCATCAAGACATTTCTGATATTGTCAATCAATTCTACCAAAGATTTACAGCTAAAGTTCGAGAAAATCCCGGTCAGTTTTCGATGGATTATACACACACCCATATTCGGATTTACAAAGAATAAATCAAAGTAATGAAAAGCAAAGCAAGAATCAAAGTTGCTGTCCTCTGCCCAATCCAACGAGATTACCTAGCCTGTGAAACTACTAAAAATAGAGAAGAATATGATTTCCATTATTTAGATTCGGAACAGATCACCGCTGGAAATGTTGGAGAAACATTTGATATAATCGCCTACATTGAATTTTGTAAAGAATATATTGAACAGCATGATATTCATGTTGTTCTAGCAACACATGATATACCAGCCATTATCCAGGCTATTCTTTGTCAACAGTTTAAACATTTACGAGGACCTAGTATCGAATCAGTTTTACATTGTCTACATAAGTTCTATACTCGTGCTTATCTTGATCCTTCCCCCATTCGCTATACCTATGTCGATCTTGAAAACTTTCATACTTACAGCAATGTCAAATCACTGGGTTTCCCATCGTTGATAAAACCAGCAATAAGTGCCACCTCTTTGTTTGTATCAATGTTAAAGTCCTATGCAGAGTTTGAGGAGAAAGCTGCTGTTTTAAAAGAAGAGTTTTCACAATTTAGATACTTTAATGTATTCGCAGATGAGTACATTGATCGAGATAAATATCCTCTATGTTTTCATAGTATTGCTTTGGTTGAAGAGTATATACAATCTCCATATAAAGTTACTATGGATGGGTGCGTATTCAATGAACAAATTATATTTTGGGGACTTACTGACAATATCTACTTTTCGAGCAAACCAGAATGTTTTAATGCTTGTATTTATCCTTCAAGTTTACCAGAATTTATTCAAGAAAATATCCGTCAAAGCTATTCTCAGATTGTGCATCGTCTGATCGATATCGGATATGACAATCAGTTTGTAAATGTTGAATTTTTTGTTTTTGAAGATGGATCTCTAAAAGTTATGGAGGTTAATAGTCGAGTGTTTGGTCAGCTCAGACCAATTTATGTTCAATGCTTAGAGGATGGGGATGAGTTTGCTGCCTTAATTGAAATTTGCTGTGGGCATAGGCCAAAAACGCCTAAGGCGAATGGCTTGTTTGGCGGAAACTTTTATGTGAATACCTTTGCTGATGATATCGCTGAGAATTTAGTCAATTTTGAGGTTGCGGATCGTCATCCTAAATTTGTAATGAACATAAGTCCCGGTGATGACGTATGCGGGAGCAAAAGGAATCAAGGTTTTCGGCTAGCCTACATAAACTTAATAGCTACAACAGTTGAAGAACTTTATTATCAGGCTGATGAGTTAAAACGCAAGTTTCTGAAATGCCCAGAAGCCTCTCCCTGGAAATAAAGCTCAGACAAAGCGTATAAATGACGGGAGCTTGCAGTTTCCTTTGTTTCTTTGTCAGTAGTGGTGCATTGTAATGATTTCGGTAAAGGTATGGTGAGCGTTTTAGCCCCCATACCCATTACTATGCAGAAATACCTAGGGTTTGCTGATTAAATATGAAAGCATTTACTGATATTGGTTTTAGCCTTTTTAGATATTGAAAAAGTGCAAGGTTTTTGGCTATTGTAGCCTCAAAATGCTAATACTTTTCCCCTGAGGATGCCGAAAATTTAGCCGTAGCAGATAGTCTAAACTGTTGCCTGTTCCTCCCATCTCCGCGTCCCCGCGTCTCCGTGTCCCCGTGTCCTATCCACCAAACAATTTATTCAGCAAACCCTACCTATTTGTCAAGCTCCCGACTGGCACTTAGGGGAGATAAATCAACAGAGGGAGTCTGATTTAGCACTAACTCAGCAAGCAACTTGCCTAACAGCGGCGCAAACTTAAATGCTTGACCAGATCCACCCGTAAAAAGACTAATTTGTGGATATCCGGGAAGCTTATCCAGTACAAATAGAGTATCTTTTGTCATCGTGTATGGACTAAAATACAGACCCACACACTCCTTAATTCCATCCCAATTATGACGCAGGAATTGATCGAGTAATTGCACAAGTTCTGAATTGGGTTCTCTCACAAACGTACTCATGGTTTTGGTACGCAATTCTGGCGGACACCAATCAATCCCAACTTTGATGAGTGATGTTTCGGGAGTATGACAAGGAAATCCGTAGTAGAGTCAACA
>NZ_JAAHHG010000612.1 GCF_010692555.1 Okeania sp. SIO3B5
AGATGTCCCTTTGACAAAAAAGATAATTTACGCCCTAAAAAATGGTATTAAAGCCATCCATTCTGACTCCTGACTCCTGAGGACTGACTCCTAAGAAATACCCTAGATATTTGTAGCAAACATTTATCAATCTGGTATTAGAAGTCCATATCATGTTTGGTTGAATACTTATAAATAACTTAGCGAGGGACATTGCTGAGGGGCGAATGGGAATATAAGTGGTAAGTGGAGGTAGGCATCCTGCCTATTCCTGCCAAGGAGTGAAAATATGTGGAGGCAGGCATCCTGCCTACGGTGGAAATATCAGGAACGGGCAAGATGCCCATTCCACAAAACCGTTAAAATCATGTGGTCATAATTAAGTATTTATGCTGAATATTTTCCTGAGAATTTGATTCTTGAGAAAGCTCAATTAATATAATTTGTAACGTTTGACATCCTCCCGACGCTGCTCTACGAGACAGCACGGGATTCCTAACCATCGCGCTCTTAGGTCTTTCTGCTGCCTCTTGCAGAGGAGCTGCGCTAACAATGCACCAGCCTCCAAGGTCGAGCCTCTTTTCGGTCTTATGGTCGCTCCACAGACTGACACTGCTAGCCCAGCAGCCATATTTTAAGTTTAACACACTATTGACAAAACCTCAAAATTGATTGGTTTTTCCTGCGGAATGCTGCGCAAACATCCTGACGCTCCCCTTTGGGAGAGCGCGGGTCTTCAACCAACGTTGAGATAAATATCTACCAAGAACGGGATTTTTACATTACTTTTAATGTTACAAATTGACGTGCGGAATGTGGGTAATAAGTATTAAACCGGATGTAATATCATTCCTTGTTTCTTGCTCTCTGTTCCCTAAAAGTATATGATTTCGTACCTTATCAACTTGAAAATGGCTGTAATAGTCAGGACTTACACATGGGTACTAAATATAGTGAAAACGAATGGCATTCGCCCCTACATATGGAGTTTTAAAAGTTAATTTGCGTAAGTCCTAATAGTTTTATAACTATTCGACTCGACGGTAAAATTTTTTTTGATTACTGGTATAATTTATAACTATCAAGCTTGTTATTTTTATCCATTGTGGTATGATAAATTTGAAAATGATAATCATTCTCAAAAATAACCTGTAAACTAATGCTCAAGACAATTAGACGAATTCACTGTTTATTATTAGGAACAGCAGCACTGGCCACGGCTGTTTCTCTCGGAAGTACTGGTAGTGTGGCCCAGAATAAAAATGAAACTAAAATAGTAGCAACTTTCTTGCCTATATATATGTTTACCAAAGGGGTTACCGGAGAAAGTGGAAAAGTAGAACTCTTAATTCCTGCGGGAACAGACCCCCACGAATATCAGGCAACACCTGAGAATGCAAGGAGTATTGCACAAGCAGATGTATTAGTGAAAAATGGGTTGGGGTTGGAAGAATTTTTAGAGAAATTAGTTGATGCTGCGGGTAACTCTCAACTTCAAGAAATTAATGCTAGTCAAAATATAGAACCCCTAGAAGAAGAAGATAAGGACCACCACGACCACCACGACCACCACGACCACCACGACCACGACCACGACCACGGTCATCACCATGAAGAAGGAAACCCTCATGTTTGGTTAGACCCTGTTTTAGCGCAACAACAAGTCAAGAATATTCGCGATGGTTTAATTCAAGCTGACTCTAATAATGAAGCTACTTATAGAGCAAATGCTGATATTTATCTCCGTAAATTACAGGAGCTTCACCAAGAATTTCAAACTCGTTTATCACCTTTTCAAGGATGTAAATTTATTGCTTTTCATGATGCTTATCCTTACTTAGCTCAACGGTACAATTTACAACAAATGGCAGTGGTGGAATTGCCAGAAGATAATATTACGCCTAGAGATGTTCAAAGAATAATAAAAGCAGCCCAAGAATATCAAGTTAAAGGTTTACTTGCTGAAACTGGATTTAATGATAATCGGATACAACAGATTGCTAAAGATATTAGATTACCAGTCAAAAAATTAGACCCAGTAATCAGCGGTTCGTTAGATCCTGAATATTATTTTACTGCCATGAAAAATAATATAAAAATTTTAGAGGAAGTTTGCCAGTGAAATTAGTAGCAATCAACAAAAATCTACCAGTAGTTGATGTACAAAATCTGACAGTAATTAGAGGAAAATATCAAGCAGTAGAATCTGTGTCGTTTCAAATATTTCCTGGTAGTAATACAGCAATTATTGGTCCTAATGGTGGAGGAAAAAGTACATTAATTCAGGCAATGTTAGGTTTAATTCCTTATGAATCAGGCTATATAGAAGTTCTAGGTAAACAAATAAAAGATTTAGGAAAACATTGGCAAAAAATTGCTTATATTCCTCAAAAATTACCTTTCGACCGGAGTTTCCCTTTAAGTGTGGCTGAATTAATCAGTTTAGGTTACCCTGAGCAAGGTTTGATGAGGTCGCGGGAAAAGCATATAGCAATAGAAAAAGCTTTGGTACAAGTTAAGTTAGAAAATCATGCAAAACAGCCAATAGGAAGTTTAAGTGGTGGGGAGTTAAAACGGGTTTTATTGGGATATTGTTTGGTGCAAAATAGACAATTATTAATATTAGATGAAGTTATGGCTGGTATAGACCCAACTGGAGAAATACAGTTTGCTGAATTACTGGCAAATTTACATCAAGAAGAAGGTTTTTCTATTGTGCAAGTTTCCCATGATTTAGATATGGTGAGTCGTTATTGTGACCAAGTTATTTGTATGAATCGTCGTTTATGTTGTCAGGGTAAACCTAGTGTTGCTTTGGATGAAAATAAATTGAGTGAAGTTTATGGGGATAATTTAACTAGATATGTTCAACAATTAATAATTAATAATTAATAATTAATAATTAATAATTAATAATTAATAATTAAGTAAGCATTTCCTGCGGAATGCTGCGCAAACAGCTATTAGCTGTCAGCTATTAGCAACAAGACTCTCTTATATAGAACAGTGTTTAAATTAACAACTGACTTTAAGGGCAAGGGAGCCAACTTTTGTAGTAAGACAATTAATAAAGCTTTTATCCTAAATTAAAAGCAATAGCTGATAGCTGACGGCTGAATGCTTACATAATTAGGGTTTGCTGAAAAAGTATGAGTGGTAGGGGTAGAAGCCAGAAGCCAGAATCCAGAATTCAGGAGGAATGGGAATTATAGAAGAAGTAGTCAGAAGAATCGTAAAAGTGATTTTCTACCGCTATCTTGCCGAAAATCTTAGATTTTTGAACCATTACCACCTAAAAGCTGGTGTTCCCTTAGTACCTGAAAAGGGTAAAACCTTTACCTGTCAAGACTTTGATATTTAATCAGCAAGCCCTAATTAATAATTACCTCTCTTTGAAAAGAAGAGGATTGATTCAAAGGAAAATTTTTTCTTGTTTCTCCTTAAAAGGAGAGGCTTTAAGCCTTAATTATTCCGTAATAGGGAATAGGGAATAGGGAATAGGGAATAGGTAATAGGTAATAGGGAATGGGGAACCGAAGCAATAAAATTATCATCGCGGGCAAGATGCCCGCACTACACACATTTAATTATTAATATCTGTACTTCTTATGCGACGAATATCCTGTATATATTTTATTGTGTATTTATAATTATTAACTTTAGCTTCCCTATAAATAAATTTACTTGAGTTGTATTTAATAAATATGGATTTTTCAGAATGGATTAATTTATTTAGTCTACCATTTATGCAGCGGGCAATTATAGGGGGTATTCTATTAGGAATTTTAGGAGGAATTATTGGTGGATTTGTAATTTTGCGCCAATTATCTTTATTTGGAAATTCTTTAGGTCATACAGCTTTTTTAGCTGTAGTATTAGCTGCTTTATTACAGTTACCACTTACGATCGCTTTAACTGTTTTTTTGGTATGCTTTGGATTAGGAATAAATTATTTAATTGAAAAAACTAATTTAGGTGGAGATACAATTTTAAGTATTGTAATTGCGGGTTCAGTTGCATTAGGTAGTATTGGGTTTAATTTTGTACCTGGGTATCGAGGAAATTTATTATCTATATTATTTGGTGATATTTTAGCAATTAGTAATCTAGATTTACTTTTTTTGGTTATTTTATTAGTCGTAACATTGAGTTGGTTAGGGCTGACTTTACAACAACAAATATTATTAACTTTAAATTCTGATTTAGCACAAATTCAGGGGATACCAGTACAAAGATATAAATATATATTTATAATTATTTTATCCCTGGCGATCGCTCTGACTATGAGAGCAGTTGGTATTTTATTAGTGGATGCTTTTTTGGTAATTCCAGCAGCAACAGCTAAGTTGATTTGTCATCAATTTGTACCTTTTTTAGGAGTTTCTGCAACAATTGGTGCCATGAGTGGGGTGTTAGGAATGATAGTATCTGGTAGTTTTAATTTACCTTCTGGTCCTAGTATTGTTTTAGTACAGTTAGTGACATTTTTGATAGTAGTATTTTCCGGTCGAGGGAAGTTTTGAAGTAAGCATTTCCTGCGGAATCCACCTCTACTGTATATTACTGATTCAATAGATTAATTACTTTTTACTTTGGGTGCATCTCTTATGTGCAAAAATAATTTTTTTCCTATATATTCCCTGTTGCCTGTTGCCTAAAAGCGATAAATTTTTGGCTCTATTCAAAATTGAGATGCACCCTTTACTTTCAACAATATTCTATAGTTACTTCTTTCTGTTTTTCTCGCAAATATTGAACTAAATCTTCTATTAAATTACGACGAATCGAAATATTTTTTGGTAATAAAGGGTTTTGATAAAATTCATTAATTTTTTGCCCTACTAAAAATAAAATTGAATCTGCTTCTAATATCTCTTCTGCCAACATTACTGCACCATTTTTTCCTGAAGGTAACCTGCCAATATCGCAATTAGACTTTTTCAAAATCTCCGCACATTTGGAAATAGTTAAAATTCCTTCAGTCACTAAATCTATTCCACTCAATTTACCTATGGGTGGCATTTCTTTAGTCATCGTCGTAATATCCATTTCAATAGTTTCTCCCAGAAAATTTGCCACAATGTTTCCAGTTGTTCCGCCACAAACAACTCTCCGGCCACGAAAACTTAATAATTTTTCGACATATTCAAAATCTCTATTTTCATCTAGGGGCGGACCTGTAAATATCATTACTGGATTTTTATTTCTCACATAAATTCCAACGAAAGAGGCATCATCACCAATTTTGCCTCCATAGAGATTATGAGTTTTTTTAATGACATTTTGAACAATATTTCTAGCAGTATGAGTATGATTGATAAATAAAGATTCGATATGTTTAGCAATATTATCCCAACCCCAACCAAAATTTAAGCTAACTCCTAAACCTGCGTACAAAACTCCGTCACTAATAGCTCCTAAAAAATCACCTTTTTCTAGTTTGCCTTCAGAGAAAATAATTTTTTTATCTAGTATTTTTTCGGTTTTGTTTTCTAACTGAACTAATTTACCTTTTTTAAAATATAAAACGGGAG
>NZ_JAAHHG010000613.1 GCF_010692555.1 Okeania sp. SIO3B5
TGTTGAGTATTTGGCCATCGTTCTTAGTTAGGGCTTGCTGATTAAATATCAAATAATTGCCAGATAAAGGTAAGTGCCTTTTTAGGTATTGAAAAAGTACATGGTTTTCAGCTCTTCATGCTCAAAAAGTTAGCATTTTTAGAAGAGTTAGGCAAAAAAATTCTCCCCTACTCCCCTACTCCCCTTTTCCCCTCCTGGGAGGGGTTAGGGGTGGGTCCCCTACTCCTTAAAAAAGACTTTTTCAGCAAACCCTAGTTAGGGATCTTGATTGTCACTTTTTTGAAAACACCACAGATATTTATCTATACTAGCAAGATTCTTGGAGGGCTGTAGGCCAAATGTATGTTATGGCCAATTTTTTTACCGACCTGATAGAACAATTCTTTGTATAGAAGTCGAAGGAAAGGTGTTTGACAAATCAAAAGCTTAAAGCTTAGACAACGTAAGATTTTTCCTTCTTCCTTTTTCCTTCTTCTTTCTTCCTTCTGTTATAAATAGCCACTCAAGATGGCTACTTTAAATTAATCAGCAATATATGAAGATTTGATGAAGTTGACTCATAACTATTGCATCTTTATAACTTACAATGCAATGATTTATAAAGTCATAATCAGAATTGTTTTTTGTACTCATACCAAATTTATAGTAAGTTGCATAGAATGATATTTTAATCAGAGTTGACTGTAGATTTAAGACAGATGAGTTAATAAATTTCATAATTCTGTGGAACATCACATAAATTTTGTATAAAACCTAAAACTTAATTCTGTAGAACATCACATAAATTTTGGGTAGTGGTCTACAAGTAGTGATTTTTGCAGTTAAGCTCCTTACGGTGAAAGGAGTTTATTTATGAATATCACTACCTCTACAGGACTACCAAGTTTTGTACGACAATATGGTTAACTCAGTGACAATGTTCATAGGGATTATTATATCATTGAAATTTCATATATAGTTTAAGTGCTTTTACAAGGTAGTAAGCTTGTTTAGCGTTGAAATTGAGTATATGAATATTTACTTATTAAGGTTGATAGCTCAAAAAACTCTCCCTATGAAGTATTCTCTTTAGCAATTTTCTCCTGTATTACCAAAATAAATAAATCTTAGCTGATTAAACTTTAGTAATTTTGAGAAAATTACCAGTAATTAAGACAGGAAAATGTATATTAAAAAATTTTACCATTTTCTTTGCTCTAAAAATACTAGCCGTAAAAGCCATAGCATGGTTGAAAAAAAGTTTACAGCATTTTCCAAATTTATGAGGTACATATATTCATAAATAGGGGGCGTTAACGATAGTTATGCGAAACTATCGGCTGTTTAGCTGACGCATAGCTCCGCTTTGTTGCGGAGCAAAACCCTTCTACAGGGGGTTCATGCAACGTCTCTACAGAGTAGGGAAGATGGGAATTTAGGATAGCGAACAAGCACAAAATATTAACCCCGTCAGTTGTACCACATTAGTCTGAAATCTACTGTATGTAGAATATACCTGAATAATTGCAAAAATCTATCTAGTTAGGAGATACATAATTGATGAAAAGTTATCAGGATAAAAGTAAATATACTAATGTATTCAGAAAAATTATTGAACTAACTGTACAATCAAGTATAGCGATCGCCTTGATGGCAGCACCAAGTAAAGCTATTGGTTTGAGCTTCACACCAGTAGGTACTTATGCTACAGGCGTATTTGATGAAAGTGCGTCCAGAATAACAGCCTTCGATCCAAATAGTGAAAGGCTTTTTGTTGTTAACGACGACTCACTGGCAATAGATGTTTTGGATATCAGTAACCCCAAAACTCCAGACCTGGATTTTAGTATAGATTTAGGTCTATTTGGCAATTTTGGTGGTGTCAATAGTGTTGCTTATAGTAAGGATATATTTGCGGTTGCTGTTGAAAATGAAATAATCACAGATCCAGGAGAAGTTTTATTCTTTAATAAAGATGGCGATCGATTAAATCAAGTAACAGTGGGTGCTTTACCCGATCTGTTGACTTTTACACAAGATGGCACTAAGCTACTCGTGGCCAATGAAGCCGAGCCAGATGGTTATCTACAAGGAGATGTAGATCCAGAAGGTTCTGTTAGTATCATTGATCTGTCTAATGGCGTAGGAAATCTTACTCAGGGTGATGTTACCTTTGCAGGTTTTAACGATTTTAACGCTCAAGTAGATCAACTACGAGCAGAAGGTGTGCGGATATTTGGCCCTGGTTCAACAGTAGCCCAAGATTTGGAGCCAGAGGCGATCGCTATTTCTGAAGATGGAAAAACAGCTTGGGTAACATTACAGGAAAATAATGCTATAGGTATACTCGATGTAGAAACAGCTACATTTACAGATATTGTTGCCCTTGGTTTTAAGGATCATAACCTACCTGGTAATGGAATAGATGGTAGCGATCAAGATGGTGTAGTTAATATTGATAATTATCCTGTATTTGGGATGTATCAACCAGATGAAATTGCTAGCTATACAGTGGGGGGAAAAACTTACTTGGTGACAGCCAATGAGGGTGATAGCCGTGATTATGATGGGTTTAATGAAGAAACAGAAGTAGCAGAAGAGGACCTAGATCCACAGGCTTTCCCAAATGCTGACATACTCCAGCAAGATGACACTATAGGGCGTTTGGAAATTACAAATACCCTTGGTGATACAGATAATGATGGTGAATTTGAGGAACTATATGCTTTTGGTTCTCGTTCCTTCTCTATTTGGGATGAAAAGGGAGCTTTAGTTTTTGACAGTGGGGATGATTTGGAACAAATAACAGCTAAATTATTTCCTGAATTCTTCAACTCTAATAATGATGAGAATGATTCCTTTGATAATCGGAGCGACAATAAGGGGCCAGAGCCAGAAGGTGTAGCTATTGGTCAGATAGGTAATCGTACTTTAGCCTTTATTGGTTTAGAAAGGATTGGTGGCTTTATTACCTACGATGTTAGTAATCCATTAGCTCCTAAGTTTATTAGCTACACAAATAATCGTGACTTCTCAGTGGAATTTGATTTAGATGATGAGGAAGACCCAGATCCAACAGATGAACAGTTAGCAGCAGTAGGCGATTTAGGGCCAGAGGGGTTAACATTTATTAGTGCAGAAGATAGTCCAAATGGTAAAGCTTTATTAGTAGTGGCGAATGAAGTTAGTGGTACAACTACTCTTTATGAAATTAATTCTGTACCTGAACCAGGTACAATTTTTAGTTTGTTGATATTCGGAGCAGCAGGACAGGTATTGTTGAAGCGTAAGAACAAAAATTCTGCTTTCTGATGATGGTTAGATAATCAATGACTCATAAAATCTGTAGGGGCGTTCCATGGAACGTCCCTATGCTTATCAAGAAAGGCAGAGGGCAGGAGGCAGCTATGCTATTTGCGCAGCATTCCGTAAGAAAGGGAATTCTGACTCTTGACCTCTTACCTCGCCGTCACTCGCGTTGCCTACAATTGGATTGGGTATTATATCATGTCCGGTTGAATACTTACACTTTGGAGGTCCGGAGGCAGGAGGCAACCCACCCCTCGCCCCTCCCCCTCCCAGGAGGGGGAGGCAGAAGGGAAGAAAAGGCGCTCATGAGAAAAAGTGTTTGATCACTGATTATCCGGACATGATATTATACCCCGTCCAATTTTTCCTTCTGCCTTCTGCCCTCTGCCTTCTGCCTTCTGCCTTCATTTATATTAAAGATTATTAAAATCCGCTGGACCTTGATAACCAGAATATTTTGCTAAATCCTCTAAAGAAATTGTACCTTCGTAAGACTGACCATTAATTTTCCAAGTCGGATATGCAGTAACATTAGCTGCGATACATGAGCTTTGTTGAGGGTTTTTGCCTTTCGGATCGCACTCAATATAATTAAGTTTACTAACAGCTTCTTTACCAAACAACCGCTTTTGGTCTTGACAGTGACCGCACCAATAAGCACCATACATTTTTGCTCCCACTTCTGTCAGATGTTCTGCTAAAGCAATTTTTGCCGGAGTGGAAGTAGTTGTAACTGCATAAATATCTTGTTTGTCAGCAACAGGACTATGAATTGGAGCATAAACTGCAAATGTTCCGACAAGAGTAACCATCCCAACAATAATAGCCGTAAAGATTAATTGCCCAATATCTTCCCAGTCACGACCGATTAATGCTAAAACAAATAGAGCTACAGAACAAATAGCCGAACCGATGCAATAAAGACACAGAGATTTAATCTCAAATGCCATGATGTACATCAAATAGCTACTGAAGATAGTCATGGATACGCCACCCACAAACATTAATAACCAACTCCAGTTTTCTAGCTTTGAGCGTAACTCCTTCTGAGAATCTGGGTTAATTACCCAAGGACCGATTGCCATTGTTCCCATGCCAGCATAAGCTATAAAGCCAAATAGAGCTAGAGGTAAGCCAAAAATCATAGCATAGGGACTTTCCAGTACCTTATCGCAACCAGCTACAGGACAAGTCACGACTCCTCCCATAAATTTTTCTATTGCGAGATATGCTGTAATTACTGCTCCTATTGTTGAAATACCAGCAATAATAAAACGTGAATTACGATGAATCCAGGGTTTAGAGCGTTTACTACCCATTTATGCCTCCTTATTAGTACAGTTTCTTTTCATGTTATTGACTTTTCGATCAACTGAACAGTCAAAGATAAAGTTTCATAGTAAATAATTTTATCTGACTTTTCCAAATGTGCTTATGGCCAGAAGAAAGTTTTTAGCGATACAGAGTTCTATCCCGATCTTATCCGGACATGAATCATACCAAATTGATAAATGTTTGCTACAAATAGTTAGGGTATTTATTTTAATTTAGAATTTAGAATTTAGAATGCAGAATGGATAGATTTAATACCATTTTTGATGTTGCAAATCACCTTTTTCGTGAAACAGACTTTATCTGAAAGTCTTTTTATGGTGCTTATTATTCGTAACATTATTTTTTCAAATTGGTATCATACCTCAAATAACCAACGCCGACTTGCTAGTAGGGGAAAACTTTTCTCCACCAAAATCTGCTACAAAAAAAGGCGATCGCTCACTTTTTACGGAGTAGGGGAACGATCGCACTTTTTATTCTTTATGAGCAAGCTTGCTGAAGGTTATTTCAGTTATCATATCATGTCCGGTTGAATAATTAGACTTTAGTGGAAGGAAGGCAGGAGGCAGGAGGCAGGAGGCAGAAGGTTTTCTTTCATTGTCACCTTAATTTTATACACGCTCCGATGCTACCGGACATGATATCAGTTGTCAAAAGTTTACTAACTTGGTTAGGTCAAAAACTTTACGCTTTATGCTTCGACGGCTGTTTCGTGACTTAACAACAAATTATTAGACATCTCCAGAAAAGAGGGAGTAGGGAGTAGGGAGTAGGGAGTAGGGAACCCACCCCTCGCCCCTCCCCCTCCCAACCCACCCCTAGCCCCTCCCAGGAGGGGAGGGGAAGAATTGATAATTTCTGTGCGATAATTGATTTTATTTTTTAT
>NZ_JAAHHG010000614.1 GCF_010692555.1 Okeania sp. SIO3B5
CTCATCGGGGAGAGGGTTAGGCAGGAGGGTCTTATTCGGTAGTGGCTGTGTGGCGGCAGTTTGAGTGCTTGGGGAGGAGTAGGGGGGGGGGGGAGTAGGGGGGTGGGGGAGTAGGGGAGTAGGGGAGTGGGGGAGTGTATTGTGATTATTTTTGTTACCTACGGCAGTGGGAGCATATTGCTCCCGTGTCATTCGATTCCAGGGGAGTGGGGGAGTGTATTGTGATTATTTTTGTTACCTACGGCAGTGGGAGCATCTTGCTCCCGTGTCATTCGATTCCAGGGGAGTGGGGGAGTGGGGGAGTGGGGGAGTGGGGGAGTGTATTGTGATTATTTTTGTTACCTACGGCAGTGGGAGCATCTTGCTCCCGTGTCATTCGATACCAGCGAACATGATATAACATTCAAAAATGCTCCATCTTCAACCATTACCAAATATTTCTCGATCTCCCTATCCCTCCATCCCCCCATCTCCCCATCTCCCCATCTCCCCATCTCCCCACCCTCCCCATATATTTTTAAATAGCTCCCAAATGGGTTCTATATGGTGGAAAACCTAAAATAGAGTTAGTGGAATTAAAATAGCGATCGCTTAACTCATCAGACCTTCGATGGAACTTCCCTACGAGTGTTTTTGTTCTTAAGAGTGTGTTCCATCTTTCTGAAAACCGTTATAAGGTTGTTTCTTCAACTTGCTCAGGAAGCGAACATTGAACTGTCACCTTGAGATTACTTTTAGCAGTACCTTTGGTTACATACGGAATGCCAGCTTCTCCACCCAATTCAATACCGAATTCTAGGGTCACTTTCTCTACATTAGGTATTCTCTTTTTCTTAAAAGCATTTAAGCCAATAATAGTATAAGCCCGGATCGTACTTTCAATTGTTTGGGCGTGTTGTATTAGTTGCTGTTTTAGCTTTTCAGCAGGACTCATATCCCTGTCTGTGAGGGCTTCTTCTTCGCCTTCTTCTTCTGCTAAATTTTCTGGACTGTTTACCGTAGGAATGTCCAAATCTTCTGTAGCTTCAACGTAAATCGTTGTACCGTCTTCTAGTTGAATTGGGGTTAATTGTGTCATAATGTAGTATAATTTGAGTTAAAGTATTTACCAAAAATATAATGGTAATTATAGAATCCGAATAATCACTATACCCAAGTCATTGCGACGGTCACTCCGTGGAAGGAAGCAATCTTAGGGGTGCGCGGAGATTGCTTTCTATCGTCGCAATGACGACTCTTCAGCCAGATTCCATATAAGACTATTGTATGCCTCTTGAGTAACCATTTATCTAAAAAAAAGCTTTTTGTTATGAGTCGAGATGCTTTAATAATTGGAATTAATACCTACAACTACGAACGTTATAATTTAACTGCACCTGCACAAGATGCAGAAGCGGTAGCCAAATTACTAGAAAATTATGGAGACTTTAAGGTAACCAGACTTCCAGCGGTTAAGAATAAACAGAATAATACCATTCGTGTTGGTCAAAAAACTAAGGTCACTCTAACTCAGTTAAAAGAAGCAATAGTAAGATTATTTAAACCAAATGGGAAACCCCCAGATACAGCCCTACTATATTTTGCTGGCCATGGACTACGGGAAGACCTGGGAATATCACAAGGTTTTTTGGCAAGTAGTGATGTCAACCAAGACATGGGTAACTGGGGTTTATCCTTACAATGGCTGCGACGACTACTACAAGAAAGTGAAGTACGGCAGCAGATTATTATTTTAGATTGCTGTTATGCTGGAGAAGTCCTAAATATTGCAGAAGCAGACCCCGGAGACAGAGGTAAAGGAAGAGATAGGTGTTTTATTGCTGCTACTCGTGCTTTTGAAAAAGCTTTTGAGGAAGTTAATAATAATCATGGGGTTCTCACGGCAGCACTGATCAAAGGATTAGAACCTAAACAAGACCGATGGGTGACTAATTATACTTTAGTTGATTTACTTAATCAGGAACAGAATGCTTTTCCTCAACGTCCGACTTTTAGTAATTCTGGGGAACCTATTAATCTTGCCCATAGGTTTGCAGGAGTAACTAATATCCCTGCTCCATCAGGACAAGGTATTTGTCCTTACAAAGGTTTGGCTTATTTTGATTGTACAGAAGAGGATGCCAGATATTTCTATGGACGTACAGCTCTAACTGATGAATTATTAGAAAAGGTGCGTGTTGGTAATTTTCTGGCTGTCTTGGGTGCTTCCGGTAGTGGTAAATCTAGTGTTGTGAGGGCAGGATTATTATATCAGTTACAATTGGGAAGGCGGTTATCCGGTAGTGAAAGTTGGCAGATTAAAATCTTTCAACCAGGCGAACATCCCCTAAATTCTTTGGCACTCGCTTTTTTAGATTCTGAGTTATCCGATATTGAACGCGCTACCCAATTAGCTCAAGCTGAGGAATTGATAAAAAAGGGTTCTGAAGGTTTGAGACAAATAATTTCTGTGGCGGATACACCGAAACTGGTGCTGGTAGTAGATCAGTTTGAAGAAGCTTTTACTTTATGTCAGGATACCTCAGAACGTCAGGAGTTTTTTGCCTGCTTGTTTGATGCTTTACCGAAAACGGATAAACTCTGTTTAGTCTTGACAATGCGGGCAGATTTTTTTAGTAAATGTATTGAACAGGAATATAGTGGACTGGCACAACTTATGCAGCAACATAGTGTTGTTGTGATGGGAATGTCCGAAGAGGAGTTAAGAAAAGCAATAGTCGAACCAGCAAAACAGGTAGAATTGGAAATTGAGCCAGCACTGGTGGAACAAATACTGGCAGATGTAGCGGATGCTCCAGGGTATCTGCCATTGTTACAATATACACTGACACGGTTGTGGGAGGAAAGAACCGATAATTGTTTGCAGCTCAAGACTTATGTGCAATTAGGTGGTGTGATGGGAACATTGCGTCAACGTGCTGATGAGGTGTATGAGGGATTTTCTGAAGAGGAAAAAGCAGCAGTGCGACATATTTTTCTAGAACTAACCCAATTGGGAGAAGGTACAGAGGATACCCGCAGAAGAGTATTGCAGCCGAATTTAGTTAATCAGCGTTATGGAGAAAAACTGATTGAGACTGTAGTTCAGAAGTTGGCTGATGAAAAGTTGGTTGTCACGACTGAAATAGTAGCTAAAGGAGGAGGAGCAGAGAGAGTAGCAGTGGTGGATGTGGCACATGAAGCTTTGATTCGTCACTGGAGTCTATTGCGGAGTTGGGTGAGTGAAAACCGCGATGCAATTAGAATCAAGCGTAAGATTGAAATGGCGGCTCAAGAGTGGAAACAGGAGGGGAAGCCAGAAGAAATGGCTTTTTTACTGCAAGGGACAAAATTAATTAATGCTGAGGATTATGTCAATCAATATCCCTGGCAGGGTCAACTTAATAGTGATGCACAAGAACTGATTAAGGTTAGTCAAGAAGTTCGCGTTCGCATCGCAAAAGAAGAGGAACAACGTCAAGAACTCTATGATCGCATTGCCAAAGAAGAGAAACAACTTCGAGAGAAGCAAGAAAGGTTACTCAAAAGGTTCAAGTTCGGAGTAAAGCTTGCATCACTCAAGAAGATAATTGCAAGAAGATCATTAAACAATAACGATACAATACCTTAAAAAGCTACTTACTATTTGACAGGTTGCACTTACGCATACATGAAATCCATCAGAACGAAGCTCAAACTGAATAACGAACAGAAAACCCTGATGGCTCAACACGCTGGTTATAGTAGATGGTGTTATAACTGGGGTTTAAGTTTATGGAATCAGGCATATAAAGATGGTTATAAACCAAATATTCGTAAGCTTAGAGAAACTTTTACCAACCACACAAAACCTCTTTATCCCTGGATGAAAAACTTGTCATCTAAAGTCTATCAATATGCTTTTATCAACTTGGGTGAAGCATTTGAAAACTTCTTTCAAGGGTTAAGTAAATATCCAAGATTTAAGAAAAAAGGTCGGTCTGATTCTTTTACCATTGATAATTCTGGAAGACCCATAGAATTAAATGGATGGAATCACAAATTACCTTTTATTGGTATTGTCAAAACTTATGAACCTATTGAGGCAACAACTAAAAAAATAACTATTAGTAGACAAACTGGCGATTGGTACTTAAGTTATTGCTACGAATTTACTCCGACTCCAATACCTAAAAAAACTGAAATTGTGGGTGTAGATTTAGGAATAAAAACTTTAGCGACTTTAAGCACAGGAGAAGTATTTGAAGGAGCTAAGTCTTACAAGAAATTTGAAGGCAAGCTATCTAGACTACAATACTTGAACCGCAATAAAAAAATTGGTTCAGCTAATTGGAAAAAAGCACAACTAAAGATAGCAGCATTGCATAGAAGAGTCGCTAACATCCGTAAAGACACACTTCATAAATTGACAACATACTTAGCCAAAAACCACGGCACTGTTGTCATTGAAGATTTGAATGTTCGCGGTATGTTAGCTAACCATAAGCTAGCTAAATTAATAGCAGACCAAGGATTTTATGAATTTCGGAGACAGCTTGGGTACAAGTGCCAATGGTACGGTTCAGAGCTGGTAGTGGTGGATAGATTTTTTCCATCCTCAAAGACTTGTTCTAACTGTGGTCACGTCCAAGATATGCCCTTAAATCAGAGGACTTATGATTGTCCAGAGTGTGGCCTGTCGATAGATAGAGATTTAAACGCAAGTATAAATTTGAGAAATGCGGTCGGCTCGATCGTGAATGCCTGTGGATGAGTAACCGCCGACGGACTCAGTAGAAGCAGGAAGTAAACAGCCTCCTACGGAGGAGCTTCGCTATCAGATTGTCATATTCTGTGGCGTTTGTATCAGTTTTATAGAGCAGTGAGGACAACACCTTGCATTTGTGGCTCGGTTTAGATGGGCAAAATTTGTTAAAAGAAGGATATAATCAACTACAATTTCATCCTGACCTCGTTCAGCATGATCAAGCAGGAGAAGCTTGTCTCAAGTATGCAGGTTGGGACGATAAAGCCAAAGCGGAATTTCGGGATAGACAACGTTTGTCTAGAGAATAAGGATCTACCCCCTCATCCGCTATTCAACCGGACATGATATCAGAATTCCGTTCTGCCTTCTGCCTCCTGCACTCTGCCTTTTCTAATAACAAATGTCTATCAAATCTATCCTAGAAAATGAACACCACTTATATTACTACTGCTCAATTCACTAAAAAACTCTTCAAATGTACCTGATGTTGAAGAACCCAGGGTATTTGGATTAAAGATAAATACATCTCTGTTTTTTCCCGATACATCAGTTACAGCAAAGTTGCCAGTTGTAGACAGAAGTAGTTGCTCTCCATTAATACCGATAGCATCAATGTCTTCACGATTATTAGTCAGCCCTACATCACTACCGTCGAATTCAAGAGACCAAGTTCCACTGGTGTTACTGCCTAAATTATCAGAATTGAAACGCAGTATATCTTCATCTTTACCGCTAACTCCTGATACAGAAACGCCCCCTCGAGTGGAAATTAGAGATCA
>NZ_JAAHHG010000615.1 GCF_010692555.1 Okeania sp. SIO3B5
CTGCGGACTTCAGCAATAATACCTTGTGCTTAAGGACAAGTTTTAAATGAATATAGACTTTGGAACTGACTTTTAGTCAGATTTTTCTAGCTTAATTAAATATTGCTTTTAGTGAGTGATAAAAGCACTCTTCTGATAGCTGATAGCTGACGGCTGAATGCTTACCTCTTTATGTACTACATTTTGTCGTGCGGAATGTGGGTTTTAGATTTAATCAGCAAGCCCTATTTATAGAGAAATTTTCACTTCAATTCACAACATTTCTCAAATTAATCACACCATAAAATCCAGAGAAAAACTCATTATTTTCCAAGGTAAAATTTCACAACTTCTACCCTCAAAATCAACAGAAGATTCAGCAACATCTCGCTCCAACAAATCAACAACTTTTCCTACTGCCAAACCAGCATCACTTTCCAAATTCAAAATTGCCTCTCTTCCCAAACATTCATAACACCTTAAAACCCAATATTGATTATTCTCTGACCGCTTCAACGCCATCAAAATTAAATTATCAGTTTCCCAACCCAAGAAACGATAAATTTGTGGCAACCTTCCACCAGATTTTTCAGAACTAATCCACGGCATTACCTTAACAAGCAAAGGCAAATTTAACTCATAACCCCGTTGCACAGTACCAGCACTTTCCCAACTTCCCAAATGAGGATAAATAGCATAAGTAAATTCGTGAATTCCCACATCAGCCTCCTCATCAGGCCAAGTCGAACCCCTTAATAAAGTTAAACGTAATTCATCTGACTTTGCATCATATCCATACTTACAATCATTCAACAAACTTACCCCATAATTATCATCACTAATATCCGCCCAACGTAAAGCAGGAACTTCCCATTTTGCTTTATCTCTTTCTGTCTGAAACTTAGTCATTCTCTTAATTGCTCCACAAGGAATTTCATAAGTAACAAAATCCGTTTCTATATTTATAGGAAAAGCAGCTTTAACTAAAGTATGACTTTCCTGCCAATTTACCCAACATTTAATTTTTAGCAGTGGAGAAGCAAATTCCAGAATATAATCCTGACAAAACTCAGACTTTCCTATTCTTCTAATAACCCGCAGACAACTTCTTAAATCTCCTTTTTCCACCCACCCAATATCTATTAATTTTGCAGGAGCTAAAGGATATTCTTGATAATTTGGATCGATATTCCAAGCATCCCAATATTGACCCTCATCTTCAAAAGCTTGCAATTCATTCCCCTTCCCTTTTCCCAAAACTTCCCGTTCATTAATCTTGTCAAAAATACTCTCCAAATTTCCCGTTTCAGCCTCCACCTTTACCCGTAATAAATCATTCTCTAAAAGCCATCTTTCACCATTTAAACTAACAGTATTGACAGACTCAAATTTTTCTGCTATCCTTTCTGTAAAATGGGGAATAGGTGCGCTCATATATAGTCTTTTGTCCAAATCTGAAAACCCGCAACACAACCAAAACACTCGATAACCAACCCCAGGTACATCAGAAGCAATAAACAACAAATCCTTATCCGATACCTGAGAACTAACTAATCTTCCCTCATTGTCATAAACTAGCCAGTCATTTCCATCGTTTTGCATACCAGCAGAATAATTATCCATATCCAAACCCTCTCCCTGCTCCCTCCCTTGATACACCTTCCCTTTCGTCTGTCGCCCACCCAGAGTTGCACCGGACTTTGCATGGAACGTCCCTGCCCAACTATCCTTTTTTTCCGGAGGCGCTGGCAAAGCAACCGAAACCAATTCCGAACGTTGCCAATTCAGAGAATTAAAAACAATAACCGGAAAAAACATCCCACCCTCACCAGAATCAAACGAAAAAGGCGGACAAAGATCCACATCAGAAGCGATCGCCTCCATCGCCTCATTCAAAATTTCCCACCCCAGCCGTTCAGACTCCCTCCAACTACCATTAGCATCCACATAAACATCAGAAATAGCCGAACCAGGCAAAATATCGTGAAACTGATTAAACAAAACCCCCTTCCAAGCAACCTCCAAATCACTCTTACGATAAAAAGTCCCAGTCAAAACCGAAGCAAAAACAGCAAACAACTCCGCCTCATACAACAAACCCTCACAACAGCGGTTCCATCTCTTTTGATCCGCATGAGTCGTATAACAACCCCGATGAAACTCCAAATAAAGTTCATCCCGCCAAATAGGATAATCATCAGAACTTTCCCCTGCCAACTCCATCAAAAATTTCTCAGCAGTCGTAAACTCCAACAAAGGAAAAAAACCAGACTCCCGCCATCTTTTTCCTACCTCCAACATATCCCGAGTCGGCCCCCCACCATGGTCTCCCACCCCAGGCAACCACAAAACATTTTTCCTGCCAGTTTTCACCAACCATTCACAAGCAAACCTTCCCATCTTCACAACATCAATACCCTCTCCTATCGGCGGTAACATCAAACTAAAAATCCGACTTTTATCCAGACCTTCCCACCAAAAAACCTCAAAAGGAAACTCCATCAAATCATTCCAACGCAACTTTTGAGTCACAAAATATTCCATACCCCCACCCTGAAGAATTTGCGGAAGTTGCCAACAAAAACCAAAACTATCAGGCAACCAAGCTACAAGAGAAAATCTGCCAAACTTTTCCCAAAAATAACCTTGACCATATAAAACCTGCCGAACAATTGATTCCCCACTCACCGTATTTAACTCTGGTTCTACCCACAAACCCCCAACAAACTCCCACTTTCCCAACTCAACTTGCCCTTTAATTCTATTAAATAAATCTGGTCGATTTATTTCTATCCATTCATATAGTGCCGGAGTCGAATGACAGAAAATAAGTTCTGGAAAATCATGTTGTAAATTCAATACAGACTCAAAAGTTCGTTGCGCCACTTCCCAAGTTTCTTTTACATCCCATAACCAAGCTAAATCTAAATGAGCATGACCCAATAATTTCAGTTTTAAACTATTAATATACTTCTCAGAAATTTTGGCTATTTCAACATTAACTTTTTTCAGACACTCTTCAAACTTTTTCCTCTCTCCAACTGAATGCCAATCTATCAAATTCACCGCATCTTTTATTCTGTCTATATCTAAGTCATTCTCAATCTGAACCTTTGCCAAATATTCAACTAAAATTTCTAACTCATCTGCCAAAAAACCAGGGTCTAGCTGATAATTATCCACATTTTCATACACGCACCAAGACTTTACCAAAGCTCCCCAATCATGTACCGGACTTACCAACTTAATCCCAATTAAAAAAGTCTCCCCAACTATCGCCTTTCGACTCAGTAAAATTCGACTTGAACAGTCAAATAAATCTCCTGTTTGTACTAATTTTCCATTCACATAAATTTCCGCAGATTCTGCCCACCAAGTTAAACCTAATTTTAAAGATAAATCAGCTAAAAAATAGTCGTTTAAGTGTGAGGGAATTATCAATTTTTGCCCTAACCATAAAATCTGTTTACCTTTTGTCCAGGCAATATGTTTTCTCTCATTTGTTACGGCTAACTCCCAAGTATCTAAATTTTCAAGTGCGGTTAAAGGTATATCTCTTTGTCGGTATCGCCATTGTCTTTGAATATCTACTTGGGTTAGTTTTCGTAGTTTTTCTATAGTTGTTGAAATTTCTTTGATAGGAAGTTGCATAAAGTTTTGATTTCTTGATTATTGATCTGGTTAGAGCGAGTATATAGCAGAAGAAAGAAGAATAGAATAGATAGGATATAAGCTATCGCTCCACTTAACTGAGAAGATATAGCAATCAGGTAATCAGATGTGAGAATTGAGGTGTTCCTTTAAAGCATAGAATATCGCAGTTTTCTTATTCTTATGTATTCGTTTCTTCCCTCCATACCTATTCCCTAGAACAAAATTCTCCAATATCTCACAACTAAAATCATATTGCTATAGAGAAAATATTCGTTTCAGTGGAGTCAAATAAAGCATTTTGTGAAGCACAAAAAAAAATCTGTGAGGTTTTTTGCCTTGCTTTCCTCAAAAAATTGTGAGACAATTTATATATTGGGAGTTTTTCGTCCAGGGTCAACGCATCTAAATTTTTTGACAAATGACCAAGAAGATAATTTCAAATGGAGACTATGCGATCGCGTCGGACCTTGATCGATAACTGATACGGGAGTATTTAGGGTTTGCGCTCAAAAGTCTGATGGTGATAATAGGGAACAGGGAACACTTAACTGGGAACAGTTTAGACTATCTGCTACGGCCAAATTTTCGGCATTGTCAGGGGAAAAGTATTAGCATTTTGAGGCAACAATAGCCAAAAACCTTACATTTTTTCATAACAAAAAACCCTGGAAGCCTTTACAGGTATTGATTACAATTTTATGAGCGCAAGCCCTATTTATAGTTAGGGTTTGCTGAAAAAGTATGAGTGGTAAGGGTAGGCAACAGCTCCGAAAGGCAACAGTTTAGACTATCTGCTACGGCCAAGTTTTCGGCATTTTCAGGGGAAAAGTATTAGCATTTTGAGGCAAAAACAGCCAAAAACCTTGCACCCCCTCAGCAATATTTAACCCTGAAAGCCTTTACAGATATTGATTACAATTTTATGAGCGCAAGCCCTAGTTAATCTGGCTATCTACAATCACTTTAATCTATGAAATCACAAACAAATATTGTTTTGCTTTTATTGCGAATATTACAGCCTGCAATCACTTATTTTTTTGAGGTTCATAAAATCAGGACTTACGCAAAGACACTATATATAGCGTATGGTAATGTAGAGCGATTGCTGACGCAAAGCTCCGCTAACGCTTAAAAATAGAGAGCGATTGCTGACGCAAAGCTCCGCTAACGCCTCAAGACAAGTATCATTATGAAAACAAGAGTCAAAAAATACCTATCAAATAAAAACAGCTCTGAATTTGATTGTAGGTTTCTTCAGTTCTTGGAGCAGATAATCACGCCTAGTAATTCATGTTTGACTGTATAAATAGTTTTTCCTATTTTTACTGCTAATATGCATAAGAAATTCCAGACTAACATCCCACAAGTAATATGATTTATTTGAATTTGTTTCAGACGACATTGACAGGAGCAAAGAAAGTGTTAATTGCTTAATTTTTCTGTGAAATTCTTCAATTTTCCATCTGGTTTGAGATTCAAATTCTACATCATCTTTACTGCATTGGCTCAGGTCATTAGTAGCAATGTATTCTGTTCTGTTGGTAGAAACAGTTGCCCAGAAAAGCTTCACTGTCTTGAGTGCGTCTTACATTCTGAGGGGACCTCATAATTACGCACTCGCTTTTTTATCCCTTGGAAAACCTTTAATTTTAATTGTTTTACCTGATCTTTTTTCTGATTCACTCCAGCTTAATTCAGCAATCTTTTTATATTTTTCTACACCATAGATTTTTATCAGAGTCAGGTAAGAGAAATTGACTTTAACGATCCTGAGAGTCCGAAAATTATCAATAATTGGGTAAAAGATAAAACTGAAGGTAAAATCGATCAAATTATTCAAGCACTCAACCCC
>NZ_JAAHHG010000616.1 GCF_010692555.1 Okeania sp. SIO3B5
CATTTTTTACCTCATTTACTCTGATATTTTTGACAAATGAAAAAGTGAAAAAAAAGATTTATATCTGTGATTCAGATAATTGAGTTTCATTACTTGTCGTTTTTTGAGTTTGAAGAATTCCTTTCTGGTAAACTAACCAAGTAAAAATAGCAACTCCAGCTAGAGTTCCTCCCACATCATGGAGAATATGAAATAAGGCATTATAAACAAAATTAGGATGATTGGGGTCTGTATAGTGTTCTAAAATACTAACGAATGACAAATTTACTCCTACAGAAAATATAGGAAAGAAGATGATTTTCCAATCTTGAATAATTTTATATCCTCGATAGGTAAGTACGGTAAAAACTAAAGTTAAAGCAATATAAATTGGCACTTTGAAGCTAGGATCGTGGTTTTGATAACCTATGGGATACAAAATGGAAACAGCTAATAAACTAAGGGCAAAAACGATATTAATTATATTAGTTATTGTATTGGTTTCTTTGCTTAAGCCGTCTGCCCATAAAGCAAATCCAGAAATCAAGAAAAAGTAAAACATGAAATTCAGCATTGTAAAATCATTCTGGTAAAACCAACATTGAGTTACGTGCCAACCAATCTCCGAAGCAATAGATACCATAATAAAAGCTAGCCCTAATTGGGAAGCAAAAACAGCTTTTGTGCGTAATTTTGGATCTAATATAATGTTATTTAATGCTTGATAAAAAATTCTCATTGCTAAAGGAATGAGTACAAAAGTTAAAATGTGAGTTAGGATTAAAGCATATCTCCAACTCCCTTGAATACATACTCCTTCTTGATAAAGTTTTATTTGTTCTGGTGTTATTTCTGGTAACTTTACTAAAACATAACCAAAACCAAAAAATGCGATCGCAAAACAGATAGTAATAACAATTAAGGTACTACTAAAAATTTTTTCATCATTATTGGTAGTTAAATTAGACATATTCTGTTAGTTCCTAATTCAATCCAGATTTTTATAATTTAGGGAAGGTATTAACCTTCCCTAAATTAGATTGAGAGTTTCACTCAAAAAGTAAAGCTAAAATCGAGCTTTGATGCAAACGAGAACACTCCCGATTTATTTTTAGTTTTAGCCAGCGAAATCAATCACCACATAGTGTGATCCTAAAATCATCAAAGTTAGTTTGAGGTTGAAAATTACTTCCCTGCACTTCTAATGTTGTCATTCCAGCTTTTAATACAGCAGAACCCTGGCCACAAGCTGGTATTAAATCAGTACCATTTGCTACATTGATATTAGAACAACTATATTCTGGTCCATTTGGTCCAGTAATCAAAATCTCATCTATTGTTCCAGTTTCGCCTGGAGGTAAATCAATGATAGCAGAGTTAACTGTAAGATCTACTGGAACCGGATCAGTGTTAGTATAAGAGCAAGAGCCATTTTCAACCGGAACTGGTGGTTCTTCTATACAGGTTGCCTGTGCTATTGCTGGTAACGAGAAAAAGCCTACCAAACAAGCAACAGTAATAGCTAAAATCTTTTTTCCAAGGTTACGGATCAATTTTTCCATCATTTTCTCCTGTGAGATTTTTTTCTAAGGTTTTCAGCATTTTTTGCCTTCAAATATAAGACTTTATTTGCCATGCTTTTCTGAATTTTTCTTTATATAAAATCCGGTTGAACAGTGGTCATTGCGACGATAGGAAGCAATCTCCTAAGTCCTTGATATTACTTCCTTCCACGAAGTGACCGTCGCAATGACTTAGCGATCATAATTATCAGGATTTGATATTATAGAATTATAAACATACACATATTATATAACCGGATTCTATATAAAAATTTATACCAAATCTCCAAAAGTTTGCTACATATTTGGAAGATGGCAACAAAATATAGCGTTGCTATTTAGAAATGCTGGGAGAGCGATCGCTCTATCACTAACATTAGCAACGATGACAAAAGAATCATCACAGGTTACCAGAACTTTAACCAATTCAGCTTTCACTTCCACTCTTGAACTCCAGAGCAATTTATCATCCCGTGTTGAAGCTAGCAAAAACAGAGGTTCCATGGAGAAATTCAGAAGCACTCGACGAATTATCATCAGTAATTTCTAGATAGGTAAGTTCTCGAAAAAACCCAAATAAACCTCTCATACATTGTTCCAGTCTTAAGGCGATCGCTCCACCTCCTCCCTTGCATTCCATCTCCTGCATCAAACCCTGCCACCAAACAGACATTCGTAATGAAACATTAACTAAATTTCTAATATTCAATCCTCTTAAACTACCAGCATTCTTTAACTCTTCTACTTCCGCTACCTCTGATTTTGATAGAGATATAGGAGCATTGGGCGATGGGGTCATTCCATGGCAACCAAGCATAGCATTACCATTTGGAAATTCTCTAATATTGGCTATATCGGTTTCCATTGATACAGTCTTCATAGCCAAAATATTCTTATCTACTTCCTCCATTCTCTGATGCTTTTCCCCATTTTCGTTTAGGGTGGACAAATTCTGGCTTTCCAACTCCTGCTCCTGTTGTGACGGGGTGATGGGAACATGAGGCGATTTCGCGATCAAACTCCTACCACTCAGACTTTCCGACTCCGAATCTCGAAAATATCTGCTCAACCTCTCTTTAAGCTGTTTCCGTGCCAAAGATATCCGCTTGCAAACATTATCATAAGATATCCCTTGCTGTTCGGCAATTTCTTTATGGGAAAGCTCCCGATAAAAATGCAAAATAAACGTCTCTCGGCACTTTTCAGGTAACTCCGCGATCGCCTCTCGTATCTGATCAGACCTCTCCTCTCTCTCCAGAACAGACTCTGGACATTCAACCGTTCCTGTGGTAATAACTTCCTCAGTATTACCCACCCATTCAATACTTTCAACACCCACAGCACCACAAGAACGTTTGCGGATAAGATCGATGCAAAAATTACGAGTTACTTGATACAACCAAGCTTTTAAATTAGTAATTTTTTCCCCGAACTTTTGCACTTTTTCCCAAGCTTTTACCATTGCCTGACTCAGAGCATCTTCCGCATCCATTTGGTTAGAATTCATTATCTTGAGACAGCAGCGATAAAGCTGGCCTCGACTTTCTTGCCATTGCTGCCAAAACTGAGAGATTAGATGGGAGCGATCGTTCTCTGTTGCAGCATTTTCCATTAAGTTCCGTCTTGTATCTGTAGTAGTAGAAGTCATAAAAAATGAAATTGCTTTTGTCTTTCTGATACAGATAGGTATTTTTGAGATGCTTCCCTGACTTTATAGAACATTGCAATCTGGCATAGACTATTAGAGAATGTAGATCTTTCCCCAAGCTCTCTTATACAAGGAGAGAAGGGCAAAGCTATTCTCCCCTTTCCCTATTAGAGAAGGGGTTTCCATAGATTACAATGGGGTTGCGTGGCGGACTTTTTTAACGCCACTGTTTTTTGCTTTCCAAATACTAGACGTTACTCACCATGATTTTATGACTCTTTTTCCCAAAAAAATAAATTGCCCGACTTCTTACTTCTGTTAGGGGGACAATGGCTTCTCCTGCTGTCCATCCCACTATCAAACTTGACTAGAAAACAAACTGTCTCGAACAAGGGCGTTGGCAGTATATCGCTGCCTTATCCATATTAGTCACAGCACCCTTGGGAGCTTGGGCAATACCTATTTCTCAAATTCTTCCCAGTCTTTAATTTTAGATGCTTGAGGAGGAGGTACACTGGTTAATGGGACTGTTGAACCTGTTAGTAAATATTGGTCTCGCCATTTATGAAGAGTAGGGCGACTTATATTTAACAGACGACTCACATGATTGATAGACATACCATTACTACCATATATTGGAATGAAGCGATCGCTCGTCGTATTGTATTGCTAGCTGCCGTTGATATTGCTTTGAGAAATAATCGTTTTTGTTAGAGGAAGGAAGCGATCGCTTTTGAGAAAAAGGGCGATCGCTCCTCGACCTAACCTACAAGTTCTGCTATCGTACTGAACTTACGTTTCCTCACTTGTTCTTTGAATAATATAGCTGGTTGAGGTCGAGTGTCTTCTTGTCTTATTCAAAGCAAGGAATCGATGCTGCTGGAACTGGTCCAACAAATTTAAACTCGCCAAATCCCTCACGATACCCGTAGATAGCTGCACCAGACCGATTGTCTTTGGAGAGCAACATCCGCAGTTCCACATTGGACGGAATAACAGGACCAATTCCTGCTTGAGGCGGCCAGTCAATATCTGGATAACCAGTAGCCTTAATTTCATTAGCAATCTTTCCGCTCTTGTAAGCACCCAATAATTCTGTTTGAATGTCTAGGGGTGGACTGACGGCTTGAAAGATTTTACCCTCACCCGTTACCTTACCCTTGGCGGCATCAACTAACAGTTGAACGTCAAAGTGTGGAGCCCCTAGAAGGTTGGAGCCGATGCTATAACAAGCGGGAAATAAGCCGACAGCTTCTTCTGCTGCCATAGCAGGAGAGACAGTCATAACAAACATGGCCAATATAGCCATTACTGTTGCCAATATCTTTTTCATCTTTATTTTCCGTTAAGAATAGAACAATGTGTAGGTTAAAGGCATTTTCAGTCTTCTGTTTTATGAGAACGCCCTTTTTGCCTACATCTTATAGACGATGCTAGGGAGGATTTTCTGATTTTTTTTTTGCAGAACGGCTTTTTCTTAATATGCTATGATTATTTAATAATGGGAAAGGTGTGCGCCTATAGACCCTCTGTGAACTCTGTGCCTAGTGTGGTTCCATTTCAGATATTTCACAGTAACTCTCCCTATATCGTACTAGGATTTCAGTTATTCCTTTAACAATTGCGGTTGTTTCTTTAACAATTTAAGGACTAATGTTTCAAATTCAGAAGCATCAGGGGGAGCGAATAGTTCTCCCTTAGTCTCCGCAAACATTTTGCAATATGGATCTTTTACATTCAATAAGACAGCATATTCGCTTGTATGCTGATAAATTGCCTGTGCCATAAAGGTATCGAAACTAGAAAGCAACTGCTTCAAAGACTGTTTTTGTTCTAGATTGAGGGATGAAGTATTCTCAACACCATTGGATAAATACTGCTGCAGTTCTGGATCTTTGAGGATTTTATCTTCTAACTCCTCGAGCGCCTGAGATAATTCCTCATCGACTACAGATGTTGAATCTGAGGAACCTGGTGCTTTACATAGGGGGGGTGTTGATGGGTTTACTGTACCCTCTAGTCCCGGTGTTGCAGGTAAAATTTGAGTATAGTTTCTCAAAAGAACTAATAGTTGGGCTCCAGCAACAAAATTCTTGACAACCTGATTTGCTTGAATTTCGGGTTGATACAGGTTGGGAATTTTAGAAAGCATTTTCTCATTCCAAGCATGAGGAACAATATCAATGTCATTCCAAATTCGCGTTGTAGAATTTCCCAACCGGGAGTCATAGTAAGTCGAGAAATCTCGATTTCCTGGTGTAGGTCCGGCTGAGGGATGCAACT
>NZ_JAAHHG010000617.1 GCF_010692555.1 Okeania sp. SIO3B5
AACAAGCCACTGAAATCCTCAAAATCGCTCTGCCCGAAAATGATTCCTCTCTTCTGGCCTACCTCAACAACCTGACAGAATTATATAAATCTCAAGGCAAACATGAAGCAGCGGAATCATTGCACAAAAAAGCCACAGAAATCCACAAAAACCCCCTCCCAGAAAATCATCTACCCCGTGCCATCGACCTCCACAAACAAGCAGAACTGTATCATTCTCAAGGGAAATACGCAGCAGCAGAACCTTTGTACCAACAAGCCATCGACATCGCCCAAACTACCTTACCCGAAAATCATCCATCCCTGGCTACCCATCTCAACGGCCTCGCAACATTATTTTATTTTCAAGGGAGATACGAAGAAGCAGAACCATTGTACCAACAAGCCATCCGCATCGCCAAAGTTGCTCTATCTCCTAACCATCCACATTTTGCCACTTACCTCAACAACCAGGCAAATTTATATTATTCTCAAGGGAAGTACGAAGAAGCAGAACCTTTGTACCAACAAGCCATCAAAATCGACAAAACTGCCTTACCGGAAAATCGTCAATCCCTGGCTACCCATCTCCACAGTCTAGCAGCATTATATTATTCTCAAGGGAAATACGAAGAAGCAGAACCATTGTACAAACAAACCATCGAAATCGACAAAACTGCCCTACCCGAAAATCATCCATCCCTAGCCACCCACCTCCACAGCTTGGCTTTATTGTATTGTTCTCAAGGGGAATACGAAAAAGCAGAACCTTTGTACCAACAAGCGATCGAAATCGACAAAGCTGCCTTGCCTGAAAATCATCCATCCCTAGCCACCCACCTGAATAGCTTGGCAGAACTACATCGTTCTCAAGGGAGATATGCAGAAGCAGAACCTTTGTACCAACAAGCGATCGCCATCGACAAAATTGCCCTACCAGAAAATCATCCATATCTGGCCACCCACCTCAACAGTTTGGCAGGATTATATCGTTCTCAAGGGAAATACGATGCAGCGGAACCTTTGTATCAACAAGCGATCGCTATCGTCAAAGAGGCTCTACCGGAAAATCATCCATATCTTGCCACCCTCCTCAACAACCAGGCTTTGTTATATTGTTATCAAGGGATATACAAAGTAGCGGAACCATTGTACCAACAAGCACTGGAGATTTTTGAGGAAAAGTTAGGTGGGGAACATCCTCATACTATTAAGGTGCGAAAAAATCTCGAACGTTGTCGGTGAGAATAATGAGGCTAGACAGTCGGCTAGACACGGATTAGGCCACGGATACACGGATGATGGAGCATCTAGAGCTAGACAGGGGGCTAGACACGGATTATGCCACGGATACACGGATGATGGAACATATAGAGCTAGACAGTCGGCTAGACACGGATTAGGCCACGGATACACGGATGATGGAGCATCTAGAGCTAGACAGTCGGCTAGACATGGATTATGCCACGGATGCACGGATGATGTCAAATGATTAATCCGTTTATCCGTGCCCGAATCTGTGTCTAGCACGGATGATGGAAAATGATGAATCTGTTTATCTGTGCCTAGCTACTGATAACTGAAAAATATCGCCTGCCCCCATTGCAAATCTTTCTACAGTAGTTTTCATTAATCTGAAAAGCTCTCTAAAGTAAGAATACCAGCTTTTCTATCCACTACCAAGCGCCGATTTTCCAGCCAAGACAAACCGATTAAAATCTCTGGTATTCCATTACCAACAACAACAGGAACCTTCATTTCTTGACCATCAAAAATTGCTGTTCCCTCATAAAGATTGAACTGAAATTCGCCTCTAGCAGTTTTCATTTCTTGTTTTTTTAGATACCGCCATCCCAAACTTTTTGCATCTTGGATATCCATTGCCAACCAGTCAGTAAAACCAGTATCTAACAATACATTAACTGTTATTATGGAACCATCGGCAGCTACTAACCCCATTTCAAAAAACAGTTCTCCTTTGCTACCAAAAAATCCCCGAATCATATCCTACCACAAGTCCCCGTTTCATTCAAACGCATTGCCATAAGATCGGAGGTAGGATGCTGTTCGCGAGCCTTTTGAAAACTGACATTTTCATCAGCATCAATAAAATAATCTCCACTATCCGGTTCGATATGAATAAACCAGTCGTAATGTTCTTTCACCAAGTCTGGATAAACTCGCCAAAAAATTTCCCGACACCGACGGGCAAAAGCTTCGTCTTCTGCTTGGCGTCTGGCTATTTCCTCTGGGGAAAGAGGGGGGTTATCGCCATATATTGGCGTACCTCTGGGTACTTTTCTGCGTGTTATTTGAGTCATATTTCCAACTTTTTATGTTAATCAGATACTAATATTATAGCAGACATTGCTGAATTAACTTCAAAAAAAGCTAGACAAGGATTTTGCCACAGATACACGAATGATGCCAAATAATGAATCCGTTTATCCGTGCCCGAATCTGTGTCTTGCCCGGATGATGTCAAATGATTAATCCGTTTATCCGTGCCCGAATCTGTGTCTAGCTGATGCACCGATGATGCCAAATAATGAATCCGTTTATCCGTGCCCGAATCTGTGTCTAGCTGCTGATTATTCCTTGATATTCCTAAGTTCAGTTCTCGCTTTTTTGGCATTCTCACGAATATTTTGCAATTCAGGACATTCCTCTTTTTTGTAAAAATTCAAAGCCACATCAAAACAAGCGATCGCCTGCTTTAAATTCTCAGCCCCCTCTCCCTGAACCATTTCCAAATAAGTCAAACCCAAACAGTTCTGAATATCCGCCCAATCTTTAGGAGTTTGAGTCGGAGTCAGAATAGAAGCTACAATATTGTATCCAGTCAGAGCAATTTCCAAATTAATCTCCCGCACTCCTCCATCAAATGTTCTAATTAGATCGCTAATATTTGTCACCCTCTTGAGAAACTCTTGTTTCCTTGCATCCCCTACATTGGGCAAAGTCTGATGAAACCAATTCTGCAACGCTTCAGGAAAGCGATCGTTTAACTTATCCAAATTTTCTCTTAAAAAATTGTGTACTGCTTGCTTGTCACCTTTGTTGACAAAACTTACACCAAGTAACTGATACGGGAATTTCTCCATATCTTGATTTGAGGGAGGAAGTAATTCCATCAACTCAGGTTTCATAGCTTGCACTTCTAGTAGACTAGATAATGGTTCAAAGTCTTCAGGAGAAACGGGAAATTCTATCGGCTCAGATTTAGTAGCTTGTTCCTTTAGTGGAGTAGACTTTTGAACGGGATTAGGTACATTAACAACAGGAACTTCTGAGCGATCGGCAGTTTCCTCCGTTCTAGAAGCAATGAGTCCTCTTAAAACCTTAGCACCTTTAGTATCACCTCGTTTTTCTAACATTGAAGCCATAGTTCCTATTAACTTAGGATCGATTATACCTGGGTTATTCTTAACAACTTCTGCCTCCGAACCTTCTGGATGCTCAAGTATTTTATCAATCATAGCTAGCTGGGCATTATTTGGGTTTGTTTCACTAGAATTAGCAGAAGTAGAAATTGGTTGGGATGCAGTCAGATGAGCTTGTTTTAACTTACCGAAAACTTGATTCTGTAATTGAGCGGGACTAACTCCCAAATTCTGCAAAACTTTGATTACCCTTGCTTCTGAGTGCCTCAGTAAACCTAGTAACAGATGTTCAGTGTCAATTTTAGAATCTTTTAACTTCTCTGCCTCAACTTGAGAAAGCTCAAAGACTTCTATGGTATGTTGATTGTAGGGAATGTCTGTTTGACATACTCTCCGGCGGTTAGGCGCGGAGATTCTCCTGAAACCAGGATTCTTGGTTCAATGAGTCCACTTAAATTAAACACCTTGCGGCATCTAACCCAGAGATGGTTCTCTCCCCAAGCGTTTGCTCTATTCCAAGAGCCTGTTCCCGTATGCCCTACGGTACAGTTCAAACCTAAAAAAACTTTGGTTCTCTGATACTTGTTGCTTAGAGCTTTTCCATATACAAGCATTCCTGTACAAAACCCCATAACTCTAGTTTTCAAGGTGCAAACGCTACAAGTTAGGTAGCTATAGGTTTTTAGAGCGGTTGAATACCTTTCCGCTTTTTAAGCATAACATAAAGTCCCCCTAAAAGGGGGAGGCTTTAAACCCAATTTTTCGGTAAGATACTGTTCCTCGCTTCTGTATTTTTTCAACTTGTAAGCGGGCATTTTCTAACTTAATACCAGCATCTCTAAGTACCTGCGCCGCTAAACCTTGTTCCTGCCTGATTAAACCCAAAAGCAGATGTACTGGCCCTATTTCTCTATGACACAAGTGTTTGGCTTCATCGAAGGCTAGCTCAAGGACGTTATGGACTTGTTGTGTAAAAAAATGCCAAGGAGCTAGAGAATTATACTTATTTGTCGCTTCATTGGGGACGTTATTGTCTTCTTGTGTAAACCTATTATACATAGTTATTTTTCCAGTTCAAAGACTAATCATAATTTTCTGTTTGCTTCTTTACCTGACAAAAGACAAAAAAAGAGAGCGATCGCCTGAACAGAGCTAGATAATGATTTTGCCACAGATGCCCGGATGATGACAAATAATTAATCCGTTTATCCGTGCCCGAATCTGTGTCTAGCTTTTCCTTTCCTCAATTACAGTGCTTTTCAAATTGATGAACTACACCTTCATAAGCAAAACCTTGTAGGGACGTTCCATGGAACGTCCCTACTAAAATCAAGTTTCAAGCCTCCCCGTTTTAAGAGGATAAAAGAAAGAGAATTCCGTATTTTATTGCCTCCCTATTACAGGAAGTACTGATAACTGATAACTGATAACTGAAATTACACCAGTTTCTATTGTCTCAACTAAACTTGATGATGTTTTAATAGTTCGTAAATCAAAGCGTCTTTCTGCTAATATTAGACAAGAACATAAAACACCGGAGGCAAGACGCATTCATCGACAAGAATATGCAGAATTTTTAGATGCTTCAAAATATTATCCTGATGTTTTTCAAAGGATGATTGATAAAATTCAAATATAGATTGATAATAGTAATCCATCTATGAAATAAGGTTATAAATCAAGGTTATTTTTAAATCAGTGAAATGAAATAATGTACCGAACACCAACTATCAAATTCGATCGCGGCACTCTCATTCTCCATCCCCCACCTCAAGGTAAAGCATGGGTAGACTATGCAACCTGGGATGACAGGGTGGAAAAATTTCGGGTTCGAGCAATAGACTATCGCCCTTTAGTAGAATCATTAAAAGCAGCAAAAATCGACTTTACTGACAAAGCTAAAGAATTTGAACCTCTCGAACTCATCCCTAGTTTGGAAATGCCTCCCTATCCCCACCAAGAGGCAGCATTGAAAGCTTGGAAACAGTCTGGCAGAAATGGAGTTGTGATTCTCCCTACTGCTTCGGGTAAAACATATTTGGCCCAACTGGCAATGCAGGCAACTCCCCGTAGTACTCTGGTAGTAGTACCTACCCTAGATTTGAT
>NZ_JAAHHG010000618.1 GCF_010692555.1 Okeania sp. SIO3B5
TATAAAAAAACTTTCTCCTTCAACTCCAGTTCTTCTTCTTTCTTCCCTCTTTACTCCTGACTCCTGAGGACTGACTCCTGACTCCTCCGTAGTTATTTATTTATCACTGTTCAACCGGACATGATATCAACTGTTCCGGGCCAATACCATCCATTTGACCTTTGACTTTTGACTTTTGAGTTCTTTACTTCTTACTTTTGACTTTTGACTTATATTTTTATACTACGTTTTGTCGTGCGGAATGTAGGTTATTACCTTTGACCTTTGACTTTTGACTTTTTCTTACTTTTGACTTTTGAGTTTTGAGTTCTTTACTTCTTACTTCTTACTTTTGAGTTTTGAGTTTTGAGTTTTGAGTTCTTTACTTCTTACTTCTTACTTTTGACTTTTGACTTTTGACTTATATTTTGTGGTGCGGAATGTGGGCTTTAATAAAAGTTTTTAACTGTTTAAGCTGGAAACTATTCGCTAGTTGCAAAATCTCTTGGGCAAAAGGAGTAAAAGCCACATCTGATGCTAGAAGCTCTTCAGCTACCTCCACAACACCTTGAATATCACCATCTTCTACTAAAGTGAGTAATTCTTGTAAGACTTTCATAGCTGGAGAAACAATTTCTTCACTTTTTCTAACCTCAGTCACCTGAGCTGATGCTGTAGTCTTTTGCTCATAAACCCACTCTAAGTCGAGATACTGCTGTAAAATTTGTAGCAATTTGTCAGTCTGTATAGGTTTGGGCAAAAATACATCAGCTCCAGCATCAATTGCCTCTTGTTGATGACTGTCAAACACACTAGCAGAAGAAGCGATCGCCACCACATCCTTCAATTTTTCTGAACTGCGGATATATTTAAGAAATTCATAACCATTCATTACTGGCATCATTAAATCAGTAATCACTACATCCGGCAGAAATACCAGAATTTTTTCTAGAGCTTCCTTTCCATTTTTCGCTTCACTCATTTCAAAGCCAAGCACTTTTAGCAAGCTCACCACCAACGAGCGATTTTCCCAACGGTCATCCACAACCAAAACATGGTATTTTTTACCTTGATAACCCAATATAGTTCCTTGCTTAACAGTTCTCGAAACTATTGCCCATTCTCGTGCTTCTGGAACTTCCAGATCGAAGCAGAAGGTACTGCCTTTACCCAGTTCACTCCGTACTTCCAATTGACTGTCCATGAGCTTGACAATCTTTTGACTAATGGCTAACCCCAAACCTGTACCTTCTATCTTTTTTGTTCGATCGCCCACCTGTTCAAATGGCAGGAATATTTTCTGTTGTTGTTCTGGAGTCATGCCTACTCCTGTATCTTTGACTTCAAAGTGCAGATGATGTCCATCTGACAACTTTTGTGCTGTGACTGTAAAAGTGACGCTACCAATATCAGTAAATTTAATCCCATTACTTAAAAGATTAATCAATACCTGCTGTAGTCGTTTTTCGTCAGCACGAATGCCTGTGGGTAAATTTTGATTGGGGTAGTAGTAGAAATTTATACCTTTTTGTTCAGCTCGAATGCGACATATTTCCGCCACTCCTTGGAGGAAAGAGGGAAAATGAAACTCCTTTACCAAGAGATCAAGCTTGCGGGCTTCAATTTTGGAGAGATCGAGAATATCATTGATTAACTTCAGCAGGTGAAGGCCACATTGTTTGATAATATCAATACCTTTGTTTTCTTCCTCACTCATGGTTTCAGAATGCTCAAGGATTTGAGCATAGCCAAGGATACCATTGAGGGGAGTTCGGAGTTCATGGCTCATATTGGCAAGAAAATCACTTTTGGCTTGGTTGGCCGCATGAGCAGTTTCTTTCGCTTGTTCCAGTTGCATGATGTAAGCCTGCTTTTCCGTCATTAACTCTTTGACGCGGCCGATCAGTTGATTTAGGGATGTTGCTAATACACCTACTTCATCATTGGTTTGGACTGGTACTTGCAGATTGAAGTTAGAATCACGAGTAACTAATTGAGCAACATTTGTAACTGTTTGCAGTGGCTTGGCAATTGCATGACTGTTATATAAAGCCAGAATCAGAGCGACTCCTCCTGAAAGGCCAAAGCTAAAAACAATAATTTGAGTTCGTAGAAATTGGGCATCATTTAAGGCTTGCTCGGCATCTATTTCTCTTTGAATTACGAGCTGATAAAACTCTCCCATCAGATCGGGAGCTTCAATAAAAGCAACAAATTCTGGACTTTTAACTAAATTTATCAAGAGTTGTTGAGCAGTTTCTAAACCCTCAAGTTTCTGAGTCAGGGGTTGTACTGTTTTTTGAAAGGTAGTTGCACGCTGCTTAAACTCCTCAACAGTTACTTCATAGTCTTCTAGAAAAGTTTGCAAATCTTCGAGGGTTGCTGGTTTTCCAGAATTATTGTGTTTAGCGAGCAATTCCTGAATATTTTGCAGTCGTTTGAGCAAAGCACTACTCTCTTTACGAAAAACTTCAGGATCTTGAAGGTAAGGAGCAAGTTGTTTAGCTGGGCGGTTGTAGAGAACATCAAGTTGCAGGGCGCTCAGAAGTCGGTTTTCGTAGGAGGCTATCTGTTGTTCTTGTTGTGCCTTGTTTTGATAGTAGTTACCAATAGCAAAACCTAATGAAGTTCCAGCAAATGCTACACCTAAGGCGATCGAATAGCCAGAAATGATTTTACTCTTGATGGACATAAAGTGAAATTTGAGGGAACCAAATTTAATATACATAATACATAGGAAGTTGTTATAGTTAGTTTTATATATCTGTTTGCTTGCATTACACCTTCTTGAAAACATATTTTGGGCAAATGAGGTACAAGCTTGAATGGTAAAATCATCGTAGCGTAGGCATCTTGCCTGCGTTTAGGCATCTTGCCCGCGACTGGTGTACCTCATAACAACGGAAGCCGCTGTATCTTTTTCTGTTGGGTATAAAACCCCTTTGTCTATACGGTGTTGATAATTAGTTGGGGTTTGAGTGCCCATCCACTTCTTCCTTCTTCCTTCTTCCTTCTTCCTTTTTCATATCATGGGAATTTTGATTGTAAATGTTGTTCCTTGTCCAAATTGGGAATCGACTGTGAGTGTGCCATTGTGCTTTTCTACAACAATTTGTTCGGTGATCGCCAGTCCAAGGCCTGTACCTTTCCCAACAGGTTTTGTGGTAAACATTGCCTCAAATAAACGTTGTTTAATGGATTCGGGAATGCCAATTCCGTTATCTGCAATTTGGATAACGATTTGTTGATCGGAATTTCTTTGAGTTATAATTTTAATTTGAGGAACTCGATCGCCCATTTTTTCCTGGATAGTTGCTTCATCGAGAGCATCAATTGCATTAGCAATGATATTCATAAATACCTGATTCATTTGTCCTGGATAACACAGCACTAAAGGCAATAAGTCATAAGACTTAATAATTTTGATTTGGAGGCGATCAGGATTACCTTTGAGACGATGTTGCAAAATTGTCAGTGTACTATCCAAGCATTCATGCAAATCTACTAAAACTTTAGTTTCACTATCTGAACGGGAAAAGGTACGGAGTGAGTGTGAGATGTTTTTTATCCGTTCAGCACCTAATGTAAAAGAGTCTACAATTTTGGCTATATCTTCTAAGACAAATTCTAGATCCAAATCCTCAAGAGCTTCCTTTAACTCTGGTGAGGGTATGGGATACTCCTGCTGATATAGATTGATAATTTCAGTCACTTCAGCTATATGATTTCGCAGTGGCTGAAGATTGTTGACAATAAAGTTAATCGGATTATTAAGTTCATGGCCAATTCCCGCTACCATTTCACCAAGTCCAGAAAGTTTTTCTTGCTGTACCAATTGTACTTGGGCTTTTTGCAAGGCGGCTGTGCGATCGCTCACTTGTTCTTCTAAAGATTCTGTTAAGCGCTTTAATTGAAGGTGTACCCGCAGTCGTGCTAAGACTTCAGCCTGGTCAAATGGCTTGGGAATGTAATCAACGGCACCCAGAGAAAATCCCGTTGTTTTGCTTTCTGTATCAACAAGAGCAGTGGTAAAAATAATAGGAATGGATTTGGTTACAGGATTGGCTTTGAGCCGGCGACAGGTTTCAAACCCATCTATTCCAGGCATTTCCACATCCAGTAAAATTAGTTCAGGGATATTCCGTTCAACTAAGGCCAAAGCACTTTCTCCATCCATTGCCACTCGAAAACGAAATCCAGCAGTACCAAGCGTTTCTGAGAGTACAGATAAGTTGGTAGGGTTGTCATCCACAATTAATATAAATGGAGAGTCTTTATTTACTAACATAACACTTTTTTTCTTTTCTTCAATAATTATTGCACTCCTTACAAAACAACATGAGAATTAAGTTAAGTTTTGTTAAGTTTAATCATTATTGCTTAATAATATATTAACGAAAAAAAAATAATTAATTAAAAATATAGCGTTTCTCTAATTTATGAGATATAATGTTAAATATATCTCTGCTGCCCTTAAAAAGGCAGGGCTGTTTCATTCTTGGTTAAGACAGAAGGGGAGCAGGGGAGAATTTTCCACGCTTTACCCTAGATTTTTCCCAAATTTATCAATTATTCTGAAAGGTTAATTAACGAATTGTTGTTATTTGAGGGAACAAATAAAAGTCTGTTTTTAGGTAATGAAATGGTAAGCATTTCCTGCGGAATGCTGCGCAAACAGCAGTCAGCTAGCCTCCTGTCGGAGGAACTGCGGACTTCAGCTAGCCTCCTATGGTAGGAACTGCGGACTTCAGCTTTATTACCTTTAATAGTAAAAATTTTAAATATTATCATTGTTAGAAAAACAGATAATATCCCAATTAATATCATCAGGACTGACGCAAGTACGCTATATATAGTGTTTAAGAACTATAGATCTGTCTGTATTTAGTTAGTAAATTTGAGCAGTGCCCAAAAACTATGTTATACTGTCGCCAGAGTTGGTTGCATAAAGTAGCGATCGCATCATCAACTGTCACATTGAAATTACTGAAAAAGTTGAGTCAAATTTATCTCAAGGTTGGTTGAAGACCCGCACTCTCCCGTTGGCGGAGGATGGTGGCGGCAGCTATTAGGGGAGCGGAGGGATGGGAAAACCAATCAATAAGAGCGGTTTTTACACATAGTATGCTATACTAAACAGAATTAGGCTGCTGGGCTAGCAGTGTCAGTCTGTGGAGCGCGCCTTTAGACCAGAAAGAGGTTTGGCCTCCTCAGCAGGTGCGGAGCGAAGCAGAAAGTCCTGAGCCGCGAGGTTTAGGAATCCCGCGTTGTCGCGCCATGCGAACGTCGGGAGGATGTCAACTATACTATTAACCATTATAGTATATCAGGACTTACCGAAAAGCGACGTTGAGAGCAAGCGTGTTTTAACCGGGGGATGAAAACAAGGGAGTCGTTTAGACTAGACAACTTTAGTTGTCCTGTGCTATTATCTGGATATACAAACGTTTAGACAAAAGTAAGCAGCAAAGCATGGTTTAGACGCTA
>NZ_JAAHHG010000619.1 GCF_010692555.1 Okeania sp. SIO3B5
TAATATCATGTTCGGTTGAATACTTATAAATAACTGTTGTGAGGAGTCAGTCCTCAGGAGTCAGGAGTCAGGAGGGAAGAAAGGAGAAAAAGAGGAAATATTGGAGAAAAGTAAAGAGAATTTCAGTATTTCTTTGGTACTGTCGATACTATCAGTCATTAAATTTTATTTATAACTGATTATCCGAACATGATATAAAAGCATCACCCGCCGCCACAGAATCGATCGCTTCTACTACAAAAGCAGGTTGAAAAAATGTTTCCTCTTCAGTTGCACAAACAACACCCCGATCGCCTATTTTCACCACAGCATTTTTCACACCACGCTTACATAATTCAATAGCTGCCTGAGTAGCAGTTTCTTAATCATTTACTGAAAATCCAACCAGTTGACTTGCTTCAATTTCATTAGGAGTAATATCATGTCAGGTTGAACAGTTATAAATAAATAACGACGTAGGAGTCAGGAGTCAGGAGTCAGGAGTCAGGAGGGAAGAAAGAAGAAGAACTGGAGTTGAAGGAGAAAGTTTTTTATTACTAATTAGGGCTTGCTGAATAAGTCTTTTTGCGCTCGGCAGGGAGTAGGGAGTAGGGAGTAGGGAGTAGGGAGTAGTGAAGAGTTAGGAGAAATCAGGAGTTGTAGAGGACGTACTCCGAAAAATTATCCCAAGATTTTTCTGTATCTATCTTACCCCAATACTAACTTTTTGAGCTTTCTTAGGCAAATACCTGCTACTTTTTCACTACCTCAACAGGCCAAAACCTTTATATATCAAGACTTTTATATTTAATCAGCAAGCCCTAATTATCCGGACATGATATAATAATATCAATCAAACCATAAAAATCATCAGGAAAACTTACTGGCATTGGTGCTGGAACGAGAATAACTTTCACTCCCATTTTTTGAGCGACTTTTGCTGCACTCATAGCAAATTCTAGGGGAATTTCTAATTGTAAAAGTAAAGCTGTGGCATCCGATAGCAAATTTATCAGGCGTTCCACATCTGTATTATTAATACTATGGTTAGCACCAGGAACAACAATAATGCTATTTTCCCCACGAGCATCCACAGCAATAACTGCCACCCCAGTATGAATATTCTCATCAACTACCACTCCTGTTGTGTCAACATTAGCAGTTTGCAAACTTGTCAGAAGTTGTTGCCCAAAACTATCATTTCCTACCCGCCCCACTATTTTTGTGGAAATGCCAAGACGAGCAGCAGCAACAGCTTGATTTGCTCCTTTACCACCACCTGCGTTCAACAATGAATAATGAATAATGAATAATGAATAATTACCTCTCCTTGAAAGAAGAGGATTGACAAAGAGATGAAAATTTTTCTTTATTATCCCCTTAAAAGGGGAGGCTTTAAACCACAATTTTTCGGTAAAAAAGTTATTGCCATTAATAGTTTCTCCTGGAGTCGGTAAGCGGAGAGTAGTTGCAATTAAATCAATGTTAATGCTGCCAAAAATAATTATGCTCATAGAGTAATATCATGTCCGGTTGAATACTTATTATTAAAATAGTAGGGGAGCGGGGGAGTGGGTAGTAGGGGAGTAGGGGAGTAGGGGAGCGGGGGAGCAGGGGAGTAGGGAAAATAAAAAGATTTACTGTTTAAGCAAGAGGATAAGTTTTTCATCACTAATTATCCGGACATGATATAAATAGCGAAACTATCCTAATCTTATCTTCTGATTTGTGACTAAATCAACAGGGAGAGGCGATCGCTAAATCCTGAGTTTATCTAAAACATGGCGTTGCTGAATTGAAGTATGAATGCGCAATTGTTTGGTTCTGGTAAAGCCCCCGCGCATCCCCCGTTCAACAAAAAGCGAAGCAACATCTGGCATCCCCCATTCAACAAAAAGCGAAGCATCCTCTGGCTTCCCCCGATCCTGCGGGGGACGGGAGGGGGATAAAAAGGGGGACTTTTAGAGTTTTATTCCCCCCAATTTTGGGGGGTTAGGGGGCTTGCATCATACCCAGAATCAGCAACGCCTAAAATATAATAACAGGACTTACGCAAAGGCACTATTTATAGAGTCCAAGTACTGTTGGACAATAGTTTTAAGCGCTATATATAGCGTATCTGCGTAAGTCCTAAATAACTAAAACGTTACAGTTAATTTAAAGAACAAAAAAATCAAGGGGATAAAGGATATCAAGGAGGGGAAAGAGAAAGATTCAAATTAAATTCTTTATAATTGTGAAAAGGTAATATTAACCACGTGTAGTTTAGTTATACTAAGAATAGGAGCATTAATACAAGCATTATTCATAATTTATGTATAAAAGAAAAACAATAAAAAAGTATGATAATAGTAAATAATTAACAGTAACTATCTCTAATACTGTTAAAGTAGGTAAAAAATGACTATCTTGAGGAGATGGCGTTGGCGGAGCCTAGCGGCAGCTACATCGCTCCCCAAAAGATAGTTAGGGCTTGCTGATTAATTCTAAAAGTATTGACTGATATTGGTTTTAGCGTTTTAGAGTTGAAAAAAGTACCAGCTTTTTGGTGGCAAGAGCTGCATAAAGCTAGTATTTTGGGATGGTTATGGCAGAAAAATTGAGAGACAATTCTTAACTCCTACCTCCTCGCTCCCAAGCCATTTCTCCTGTCTCCTGTCTCCTGTCTCCTGTCTCCTACCCCAGCAAAAAGACTTTCCATACGCAAACCCTAGTTATAGTGAGTGCTTGAGAATTTTTGGAGATGTCTAATGCTTACTTAATTCATTAAAAAGCTGACTCCTTCTTCCTCCTTCCTTCTTCCTTCTTCCTCCTTCCTTCTTCCTTCTTCCTTCTTCCTTCTAACTATAATTACCAGTTGCTGGTTTAATAGGAATTTCAATGATGAACTCTGTACCTTTTCCAACCTCAGAAACACAACTCAAATTACCCTGATGTTTTTCTACTACAATTGAATAGCTAATTGATAATCCTAAACCTGTACCAGCACCAACTGGTTTGGTAGTAAAAAATGGGTCAAAAATCTTGGATAATGCCTCAGAATTAATACCACTACCATTGTCACCAATTTTGATTTTTACTGTGTTTGACTCTGTCACTTCAGTAGAAACTGTAATAGTAGGTTTATAGTCAAATTCTTGTTGTTTATCTCGCAAAAATGCTAAAGCATCAATGGCATTACTGAATAAATTCATAAACACCTGATTCATTTGAGAAACATAACAGATAACTTGTGGCAATTGACCATAATTTCTGACTATTTCCACTCCACGTTTATCTGACTTTTCCTTAATACGAGTATGTAAAATTAGAAATGTACTATCGATACCTTCATGGATATTTACAGGTTTCATTTCCGCTTCATCTAGACGCGAAAAGTTGCGGAGAGAAATGACAATATCTCGAATACGTTCGGTACCTACTTTCATGGAATTCAAAAGTTTCTGTAAATCTTCTACGATAAATTCTAATTCGATCTCCTCAATTTCATCTTGAATTTCTTCTACAGGTTCAGGATAGTGTTCTTGGTACAAATCAATCAAACTTAGTAAATCAGAAACATATTCAGTAGCGGGAGAAAGGTTTCCATAAATAAAACCGACAGGATTATTAATTTCGTGGGCAACTCCTGCCACTAATTGTCCTAAACTGGACATTTTTTCACTTTGAATTAGTTGAGATTGAGTATGTTGCAACTGTTGTAATGTTTGCTCTAGTCGTAGATTTTTTTCATTTAATTCTTGAGTTCTTTCTTGTACTTTCTGCTCTACAAAAGTATATAAGATTGCATTTTCTAAAGACACTGCTACTTGAGATGATAAAAGCCTTAATATTTCCAAACGTTCTGGAGTAAATGCACCTGTTATTAAGTTATTTTCCAAGTACAAAACTCCGATAAGTTTACCACCATTAATAATCGGAGTACATAATACTGATTTAAGTTGATTTTGAGCAACATAAGAGTCTGTTGTGAACCGATCTTCAGCAAAAGCATTGCTTAAAACAATATCTTGACGGGTTCTTTCTACATAGTTAATTATTGTTAGTGGTAAATTTTCATGTTCATTAATTTTACTTTCCTGAACTACTACTTCTGCGGAATCTAATGTTGCTTCAGCTTTAGTTATTAGTTTACCTTCTGTGAGCAACAACAGAACGCCTTTTTCAGCTCCAGCATTTTCGAGGAGAATTTTCATTAATTTAGATAGTAATTTATCTAATACAATCTCACTAGAAATTGCTTGGGATGCTTTAATAACTGTCGCTAAATCTAGGGATTGATCGTGTTTTTTTGTGTCATTAGAAATTGCTGTAGTTTGAGTATCAATTATGGGATTTTTAACTGTTAATATATTTTGTAATTCTGGATATTGATTCTCTAAATCTTGCAGTTTTCTAGTCGCGCCCCAATTTTGATAACCATAGTAAGCTTCTTGTAAATGAACTTTGGCATACTTAAATTTATTTTGATTTAGCCAATATTTTGCTGCCAATTCATTTCCTAATGCTTCATATTGGATAAATTCATTTTTCTGTGCTGACTCTATAGCTTGATTATATAAGTCTATTGCTTCTAGATTCTTTCCAGAAATACTTGCCTTTTCTGCTTCTACTAATAAATATTTATGTTCAAAGTTTTCTTGACAGTTATCTGCCCAAGTTTTCATCTGCTGTTGATTTTTTTCTAGTTGCTGCCAATATTCTTTTTGCTTAGTTTCTGAAATATGAGGATAGAAGGCAGCTAAGATTAGTGAATAATAAAAATTAAATTCTGTAGTAGGTACAGTACCTTTAATAAATGTCAGATATTTTTTAGCCTCTAATATGCTATGCAGTGCGGCATCTAAATCTCTGTATAGATAGAGAACATAAGACTTATTAATTAGATACATACATAGAGAGTAAAAATTTTGATGTTGTTGACAATTTTCTAAGTATTCTGTTTCATTGATTTTGTCAATGTTAAAGTCAATTTTTTCGTCTTTTAAAGAGTTTATATCCATTTTTTTTGTTTGTGCCTGCAAGTTTTCTATAATATTTTTAATTCCTATTAAAGTATCTGTGGAAAGTTGATTTTTTGTTTTTTGAGTAAATTGTAAATAGCGATAAACTTCTTTCCATATTTCTGAGATTGGTCTACCTTGAAATAATGAATTAATGGCTGTGTTATGTAGAAGATAACCTGCATATTCTAAATCCCCTGATTCTAAAGCAGCTCCATATCCTTCATTATTAATTATATTAGATTCTTTGATGTGCTTAAACCAAAAGCTTAAGGCATTAGCAAATCCAGCACAAGCTTTACATTTTAATCCTGAAATTTCCCATTTATCAGTTAGTTTTAGTGCTAAGAGACCAAACTGATATGCTGAGTGATAATCTCCTAAAGAACTATTGAGGATCCGTTGCGTGTGCAACGATTGTGTGCGGTCTGTGATGAAGGGTGGCGGAGCGGGAAGAAGTTGGGCTGCCAATC
>NZ_JAAHHG010000062.1 GCF_010692555.1 Okeania sp. SIO3B5
GTTTCTTCCTATCAATTTTTAGCGTTGGCGGAGGATGGTGGCGGCAGCTATATCGCCTGATGGTCTGTGGTGATAACTTCTTACCTAGGCAGGCTAATACACCATTTTCAGCTTGACACGCCAGTAGGTGTTAGGTGGTAGGTGTAAATTCAAGAGGGAAGGCTTGATAGGAGTGGAAATTTGGGATATTTCTTCAACATTGAGAAGAAAACATTTTTATTATACTTAATTATCCGGACATGATATAAGCATTCAGCCATCAGCTATTGCTTTTAGTTTACGATAAAAGCTTTATTAATTGTCTTACTACGTAAGCATTCAGCCGTCAGCCATCAGTACTTCAGCTATTGCTTTTAGTTTAGGATAAAAGCTTTATTAGTTGTCTTACTAAAAAAGTTGCCTCCCTTGCCCTTAAAGTCTATATTAATTTAAATACTTTACTTAAGAAGAGAGTCTTGCTGCTGATAGCTGACAGCTAATAGCTGAATGCTTACCTTACTACAAAAGTTGCCTCCCTTGCCCTTAAAGTCTATATTAATTTAAATACTGTCCTTAAGGAGAGAGTCTTGTTGCTGAAGTCCGCAGTTCATCCGCAGGAGGCTAGCTGACAGCTAATAGCTGTTTGCGCAGTAGTCCGCAGGAAATGCTTACATTAAGAGATTGGGCGTTGTATATTTGTGGGATAAATGATAGGTTTAGACAGAGAAAATCAAAGGAAAAAGTATTATGAAATGTCTAGATTGCCCATCCAAACATATCATACTATTAAATGTGAGTGAAGACAATTATGAGCAAGAAAAATAAGTATGACGCTGTGATTATTGGCGGTGGATTTTTTGGCTGTAAAATTGCTTCATTTTTAAAAAAGTATTTCAACAAAATTTTAATTTTAGAAAAAGAAAACGATTTATTATTACGAGCATCTTATTTCAATCAAGCAAGGGTACACAATGGCTATCATTATCCTCGTAGTCTTTTAACAGCATGGCGTTCTAAGATAAATTATTCTCGGTTTATTCAAGAATATTCTGATTGTATTGTGAGGAATTTTACCAGTTATTATGCCGTAGGTAAAAAATTATCTAAAATTAATGCCCGTCAGTTTAAAGTTTTTTGCGAGCGCATTTCAATTCCTCTTGAAGAAGCAGAAAAGAAGATTAAAAAATGGTTCAACCCTAATCTCATTGAAGCCGTATTTAAAACCAAAGAATGTATCTTTAATGCAGAGAAACTTCGGCAAAAAATCTATGAAGAACTGGAAATATTGTCTATTGAATTTCAGCTAAATACAGAAGTTTGTTATGTGAATCCTGGCACTCATACCGAAGAAATAGACGTGATTTGTCATTCTCAGACAGACCCTTTTTTTAGTCTGAAAACTCGGTATATTTTTAACTGTACTTATTCATCTATTAATCATATTTTAGCCAATTCTCATCTATCCCTTATTCCCCTCAAACATGAATTAACTGAAATGGCATTAATTGATGTACCAAATTGTCTAAAAAATGTAGCCATAACCGTTATGTGTGGTCCTTTTTTCTCAATAATGCCCTTTCCTTGTCGCCAACTTCATACCTTAAGTCATGTCCGTTATACCCCGGTTTGTTATTGGCAAGATCAGGTAGGAAAACCACTGATTAAGCCAAATTATGAGAAAATAAGAAAGCGTAATAGTCAATACCCTTATATGATTAGAGATACCATTCGTTATTTACCTATTATTAAAGACTGTAACTATGTTGATTCTCTCTGGGAAATCAAAACCGTTTTACCTCAAAGTGAAGTTAATGATAGTCGCCCCATTTTAGTAAAACATCATCCGAATTTACCAAATTTAATCTCTATTTTGGGGGGGAAAATTGATAATATTTATGATGTGATGACTGAGTTATATCATGTCCGGTTGAATACTTATAAATAGGGTTTGCTGAAAAAGTCTTATGGGTTAGGGTAGGAGACAGGAGACAGGAGACAGGAGACAGGAGAAAAGAGAATTTATGAGGAGGTAGGAGTAAGAATTGTCCCAAGATTATTCTGCCCAACTATGCGCCTAAAATACTAACTTTTTGAGCGTGAAGAGCTGAAACAGGCGCACTTTTTTCGACTCCAAAAAGGCTAAAACCTTTGTACAAGCAAAATCACTTTGCATACTAATTTAAGCTAATTTAATGTTAATTATTCTTATTTTTGCTTCTCCCCTACTCACCCACTCCCCTACTCCCCTGCTCAACAAAATGTAGAAAAGTTTTTGAGAAACGGTATAATATCATGTCCGGATAAGAGCGTGATAAAAAACTTTCTCCTTCAACTCCAGTTATTCTTCTTCCTTCTTCTTTCTTACCCTCCTGACTCCTGACTCCTGACTCCTGACTCCTGACTCCTAAGTCGTTATTTATTTATAACTGTTCAACCGGACATGATATAACTCATAGCTGATAGCTGATAGCTGACGGCTGTTTGCGCAGCATTCCGGAGGAAATGCTTACATTACGAGACAAGGAAATTAAATTTTAATGAACAATACAAATACAGACTGTTTTGTTTCAGTAATTCTTCCCCTTTATAATGATTCTCGAATTATCACAATTGTTGTTGATGAAATTGTTAGTATTCTTAAAGAGAATTATCAATTTTATGAATTAATATTAATCAATGATGGTTCAGAAGATGATACAACTGAGCAAGTTGAGGATTGTTTACACAAATATTCTGGTTTGCGTTTAATTAATCTTTCTCGACATTTTGGAACTGAAATTGCCATCTCATCAGGATTAGATACAGCTATTGGCGATTTTGTTGTTATTCTCTTGCCTGATTGCGATCCACCTCAATTAATTCCTGAATTAATTCGACAGTGTCAAGACGGAAAAGATATTCTAATTGGTGTTAGAAAAAATCGTTTAGATGACCCCTTATGGATGAGATTAGGGGTTAATCTTTTTTATTGGACTTGTCAACATCTCTTACATATTCCTTTAACGAAAAATGCCACTCAATTTCGGGTTCTCAGTCGTCAAGTTGTGAATGCCTTGACATACGTTCCTGATAATTATTGTTATTTACGATTATTAAGTGCATATATCGGTTACAGAAGTCAGACGTTTACTTATACACCAATTAAACGTTATAAAAAAGTAAAAAAACGCGGTTTAATTGCCTCAATTAATCTCGGATTACAAATCATATATATGAATTCAGCCCACCCTTTGAGATTGGCTAGTTATTTGAGTATTTTGGCAAGTGGTTTTAATTTATTGTATATGTTTTATATTGTTATGGTTTATCTAATTAAAAATAAAGTGGCTGAAGGATGGGTGACACTTTCGATGCAAAACGCCATTATGTTTTTCTTTATTTCTGTTATTTTAGGAATTATTTGTGAATATATAGGGTTAATTTTTGCCAAATCACGAGGATGGGCAACTTATTATATTGCTGATGAAAAAAATAGTTCTGTATTTATAGTCGAACGGGATACCTACAATGTTGTTAATGATTCAAAAGATATAGCAATATGATTTTAATTGTGAGGTAAGCATTTCCTGCGGAATGCTGCGCAAACAGCTATTAGCATTCAGCTTTTCCTGCGGAATGCTGCGCAAACAGCAACAAGACTCTCTCCTTAAGGACAGTGTTTAAATTAATATAGGATTTAAGGGCAAGGGAGCCAACTTTTCTAGTAAGATAATTAATAAAGCTTTTATCGTAAACTAAAAGTAATAGCTGATGGCTCACGGCTATTAATTTTGGGTCTGCTTCAATAATGGATAATGGATAATTGATAATTGATAATTACCTCTCCCTAAAAGGAAGAGGATTGAATAAAAGAAAAAAATTTATTTTTTTCCCCTTGAAAGGGGAGGCTTTAAACCTAAATTATTGAATTATTGAATTATTGAATTATTAATTATTAGGTAAAAACAACCTTTTAAATTGAAAAAGAATAAAAAGTTACTGCCATGAGTCTGAGGACAAAACCTTATGAAGTAATGAATAATTAGGGTTTGCGTATGGAAAGTCTGTTAGTAGGGGTAGGAGACAACCCACCCCTAGCCCCTCCCAGGAGGGGAGGGGAAGACAGGAGACAGAAGAAATGGAAATTATAGAGCAGGTAGTCGTAAAAATTGTCCCAAGATTGTTCTGCCATAATCATCCCAAAATACTAGCATGCATGAGCTCTTTAGTGGTACTTAGACATTTTTTGGTAGGAAAAATGCTTCAAAGTCAGTCTAGACAAGGGAATTACGTCGATGCCTTAAAAATGGCTAGAACCCTTGGTAATTCAGGATTTATACCTTTTTGACGTAAAAGCCTGTGCCCATCTATATTTGAGCCTATTTTCTGGCTTGATTTTGTGTAAGTCCCATTAGACCGAAAAGCTTGCACTTTTTTCGACCAAAAAAGGCTGAAACTAATATCAGTCAATGCTTTGATATTAGATCGTTCATTAATTGATAATTGATAATGGATAATTGATAATTACCTCTGGTTAAAACCGTTACGGAATTGAATATAAGGAAATATTATTTCTTCTCTTGGTTGATTGGATATGGCGAGGTCCCCTCGCCATCCGGAGACCGCTTTTTTCCCCTTAAAAGGGGGAGGCTTTAAACCAGAATTATTTAATAATTAATAATTAATAATTAATAATTCGGTAAGCCCTAATTACTAATTGCTGATAGCTGACTGCTGATAGCTGAATGCTTACAGAGGTACTGATAACTGATAACTGATAACTGATAACTGAAATGACACAACTTCAGGAGCAAAAGTGGCAAATTCCCCATTATGAAATTTACAATTTGGCAGATAAGAAAAGCAAATATTGTGTTTGTATTTTTGTGATTAATGAAGGGGAAAAAATTCAAAAGCAGTTAAAAAAAATGGGTTCTATTTCTGAAACCATTGATGTAATTATTGCTGATGGTGGAAGTACCGATAATTCATTGGAATTAAATTTTTTAAAACAGGTCAATGTCCGAACTTTATTAATAAAAAAAGATAGGGGTAAATTGAGCAGTCAAATGCGGATGGCCTTTGCTTATGCTCTTCAAGAAGGTTATCAAGGAATTATTACTATTGATGGCAATAATAAAGACGATCCTAGAGCAATTTTAGATTTTATGAAAGCCTTAGATGAAGGATGGGATCACCTGCAAGGTTCTCGTTTTATTCCAGGGGGAAAAGCTATTAATACGCCTTGGGAAAGATATTTAGCTATTCGTTTAATTCATGCACCTTTGATTAGTTTAGCATCGGGTTTTCATTATACCGATACAACTAATGGATTTCGTGCTTACAGTCGTCGGTTTTTATTAGACACTAACGTCAATCCTTTTAGAGATATTTTCTCAGTTTATGAACTGCATTATTATCTCTCAATTCGTGCCAATAAACTAGGCTATCGAGTTAAAGAATTACCAGTCACCCGTTCCTATCCATTGAATCAACCGACTCCGACCAAAATTAGTCCTATTAAAGGCAATTTAAGGGTTATGATAACTTTAATAAAAGCTTGTTTAAATCAATATAATCCGTTCTACTAAACTTACCCAAACTTACCCATGCCGGAATTGCATGAGCTTTGGAGCTAGCTTCCTGTCTCACAGAAGACCACTGACCGCAGTCTGTAACTTATCTTCTCCACAGGCTTCAAATCGGCGGGAACTCCACCTACTGACTTACATAGTTTTCTAGGTTAACAGCAGCATTAAAGTCTCTGTCTACTGAGAAACCGCAGTTGCTACATTCGTATAATCTTACACTCAATAGCATTTTCTGTTGATGCCCACAGTGAGAACATATTTGAGAACTGGGATAAAATCTATCTGCTATCACTAAAGTGCTTCCATACCATTCACACTTATATGTAAGCTGACGCCTAAACTCATAAAAACCACAATCTGCTATGGCACTTGCCAGTTTATGATTTTTGAGCATTCCACTTACATTGTCATACTTCTATCACTATGGTGCTGTGGTTTTTGGCTAACCATGTTGTGAGTTTATGTAATGCGTCTGCTCTGATCTCAGATACTGCTTGGTGCGCGTTCCGCAAGCGAGCTGACGTCGTCGCGGGGTCGCATCCGCTTTTTTGTGAGCCTTGGCTAGTCTTTTTACGGCCTTGGCTCTGTTTTTTGAACCTAGCTCTTTTTTCTTGACACGGCGTTGGTAACGAGTTAATCGTTTTTTTGCTTGTTTGTAGGCTTTGATGTTAGCATACTTTGTTCCATCACTACAAGTTGCTAGAGTATTTATACCAACATCTACACCGATAACACCTCGTTTTTTAGGGGTAGGTTTTGGCTCACATTCATACTTAAAACTTATGTACCAATTATCTGCTTTTTTTGTTAGCGTTTGCGCAGCATTCCGATAGGAAAGCTCCTCTGTTTGCGTAGCATTCCGCAGGAAAAGAGGCTATCCTGACATTTTTTACTGGTACTGAGGGTAAGATTTCATAAGTTTTTACTATTCCTATTCTTGGTAGTTTGATATAGTTTCCTTTCAGAATTTTAATACTTCCTTCTAAATAGAAACTATCTTTTTTCCCTTTTTTCTTAAAGGCCGGAAATCCACGTTTAGGAATAGTTAAAAAGTTTTTAAATGCCCTCTCTAAATCTCTTAAGGCTTCTTGAGGGGCACACTTTGATACTTCATAGTACCAGGGATTTTCGCTTTTTACTTCCCTCACCAAACGCTTATGTAAAGTGATAGCACTCAGTCGTTTCTTGTTTGATTCATATTCAGTAATGCAAGTTGCTAATCCCCAGTTATAAGCATGACGGGCTACACCTGCGTGTTTGGCAAGTATAGTTTTTTGGTAATTGTTAACTTTTAATTTGGTCTTGATTGATTGCATTTGAATTGGTAGGCCATGAAAAAAAGTCTTTGATAATTATAGAATAAACTAATAGCTGCGCAACATGAAAAGCAAAGCGTAATATCATGTCTGGTTGAACAGTTATAAATAGGGCTTGCTGAAAAAGTCTTTTAGTAGGGGTAGGAGACAGGAGACAGGAGACAGGAGACAGGAGAAATGGGAATTATGGAGGAGGTAGTCGGAAAAATTGTCAGAGTGATTTTTCTGCAATAATCGTCCCAAAATACTAGCATGCATGAGCTTTTTGAGCTGAAAAGCTGACACTTTTTTAGACAAAAAAATGCTACAACCAATATCAGTCAATGCTTTGAGATTTAATCAGCAAACCCTAAATAAATAACGATTTAGGAGTCAGTCCTCAGGAGTCAGTCCTCAGGAGGGAAGAAAGAAGAAGGAAGAAGAATAACTGGAATTGAAGGAGAAAGTTTTTTATCACGCTATTATCCGGACATGATATAACGCACCGAAATTATGAAAGAGACGGTGCGTTACGACGGATGCCTGAAATCAATTCATCTTCTGAATTTCAGCCGTAAATACGCACCTACAATTTTGGCTGAATTTCAGAACATCATGAAAGAGGCGGTGCGTTATATCATGTCCGGTTGAATAATTAGACTTTGGTGGAAGGAAGGCAGGAGGCAGGAGGCAGGAGGCAGGAGGCAGAAGGTTTTCTCAAGAGTGTCACCTTGATTTTATACACGCTCCGATGCTACCGGACATGATATTACTTTTCATTAGACATCTCCAAAAATCAAAAAGACAATCAATTCTTATCCATAAATTATCAATTGTTCCCCTCCCCTCCTGGGAGGGGCGAGGGGTGGGTTGGGAGGGGGAGGGGCGAGGGGTGGGTTCCCTGTTCCCTGTTCCCTGTTCCCTCTTTTTTGGAGATGTCTATTATCAATTATCCATTATCAATTATCCATTATCCATTATTACTGTATGCTTCTATCGGCAAACAGGAACACACAAAATTACGATCGCCAAAAGCATTATCAACCCTTCCCACAGCAGGCCAAAACTTATGCTCCCGTGTCCACGGTGCGGGATAAGCGGCACGTTGTCGAGAATAATCATGTTTCCATTCATCCACCATCAAACTCTCAGCAGTATGGGGTGCATTCTTCAACAAATTATCCTCTTTATCTGCTTTCCCAGTTTCAATCTCCTCTATTTCCTGGCGAATCAAAATCATCGCTTCACAAAAACGATCTAACTCTTCCTTAGACTCACTCTCCGTTGGCTCCACCATAATTGTACCCGCTACAGGCCAAGAAACTGTCGGTGCGTGAAAACCATAATCCATCAAACGTTTGGCAATATCTTCCACTTCAATACCAGCCAATTTTTTCAACGGACGCAAATCCAAAATGCACTCGTGAGCAATAAACCCATGCTTACCCTTATACAAAACCGGATAATAACTCTCCAACCGTTGAGCAATATAATTAGCATTCAAAATTGCTACTTTAGTCGCTTCAGTCAAACCATCCGCACCCATCATAGCAATATACATCCAAGAAATAGGCAGAATACTCGCACTACCCCAAGGTGCAGCAGATACCGCTCCACTAGAATTGTCTCCACCAATATTAATCACAGAATGCCCTGGTAAAAACTTTGCTAAATGAGATTTAACACCTATGGGACCCATTCCTGGGCCTCCACCACCGTGAGGAATACAAAAAGTTTTGTGCAAATTCAAATGACAAACATCTGCTCCTATTTCTGCTGGGCGACATAAACCTACCTGAGCATTCATATTCGCTCCATCCATATAAACTTGACCGCCGTTACTGTGGATAATTTCGCATATTTCAGAAATTTCTTCCTCAAATACACCGTGGGTTGAGGGATAAGTAACCATAATGGCAGCTAAGTTATCTTTGTGTTTTTCTGTCTTCTTCTTTAAATCTGCAATATCTATATTTCCTTGTTTATCGCATTTGACAACTACAACTTTTAACCCACTCATCACCGCTGAAGCAGGGTTAGTACCGTGAGCAGATTCAGGAATCAAACAAATATTGCGATGTGCTTCTCCTCGGTGAGCGTGATATTCGCGAATTACTAATAAACCTGTATATTCTCCCTGGGAACCTGCATTTGGTTGTAGGGAGATGGCGCTAAAACCTGTGATTTCTGCCAACCATTCCTCTAGTTGTTCAAACATTATTTGATAACCTTTGGTTTGAGAAGTGGGGGCGAAGGGGTGAATTTTGGCAAATTCCGGCCAGGTTACAGGTATCATCTCTGCTGTAGAGTTGAGTTTCATTGTACAGGAACCTAACGGTATCATTGATGTTGTTAGGGATAAGTCTTTTGCCTGTAAACGTTGGAGGTAACGCAATAATTCGGTTTCTGAGTGGTAGCGGTTAAATACTGGGTGAGTTAAATAACTGCTGGTGCGGGAATGTAATTCCCCCTTGCCCCCCTTTGAAAGGGGGGGAGTGTTTTCGTCTGGTAATGGTTCTCCACCAGCAAAAATTTCCCAGAGGTTTTGCACATCTATATTAGTGGTGGTTTCATCTAGGGAAATGCTGAAAGTTCGATCGTCGAGACTCCGGAGATTAATACCTGCTGTTTCAGCAGCATCAATAATTTCTTTTGCATTTTTCAGAGGAGAGTCAGCACCTAATTCTACGCGGATAGTATCAAAAAATGGTTCTTCACCAATTTGATAACCAAGCTGTTTTAAACCTGCTGCTAGTTTCGATGTCAAATTATGGATATTTTCGGCAATTTCTTTTAAACCATCCGGGCCGTGATAAACTGCATACATACTTGCCATTACCGCCAGCAAAACTTGAGCAGTACAAATATTACTCGTTGCTTTCTCCCTGCGAATATGTTGTTCCCGTGTTTGCAATGCCAACCTTAGTGCAGGGTTGCCGTTAGCGTCTTGAGAAACTCCGACAATACGACCTGGAGTTTGTCGTTTATAAGCTTCTTTTGTCGCAAAGTAGGCAGCATGAGGACCGCCATATCCTAGAGAAACGCCAAAACGTTGAGTATTACCTACAGCAATATCAGCACCAAATTCTCCGGGAGGCGTTAACAAAGTTAGACTGAGTAAGTCAGCAGCAACAGTAACTAAACCTCCCACTTCGTGAACTTTTTCTACAAATTCGCGGTAGTCATAAATTGCTCCGTCGGTAGCAGGATATTGGAGGAGTGCGCCGAATATTGGTTTGTCAAAGGTGAAGGTGCGAAAGTCGCCAACGATAACTTCTATTCCCAATGGTTGCGCTCTAGTTTTCACCACTTCAATATTCTGAGGATGGCATCCAGAGTCAACAAAGAAAGCTTCTGCCTTGGTTTTGCACTGGCCGTAACTCAAGCTCATTGCTTCTGCTGCTGCTGTAGCTTCGTCGAGTAGGGAAGCGTTAGCTATTTCTAAACCTGTTAAGTCTGTAATCATGGTTTGAAAATTCAGCAATGCTTCCATGCGTCCTTGAGCTATTTCTGCTTGATAGGGAGTGTAAGCAGTGTACCAACCAGGGTTTTCTAGGATGTTGCGGAGGATGACTGGTGGGGTGATGCAGTCGTAATAACCCATTCCTATGAAGGAACGAAATACCTGGTTTTTGGAGGCTATTTCTTTGATTTTGGTAAGAGCAGCACTCTCACTCAGAGATTTTGATAGATTTAGGGGTTTTTCGTATCGAATTACTTGAGGAACTGTTTTGTCAATTAGGTCATCTAGGGAGGAAACACTTAATACTGTCAACATTTTTTGAATTGCGTCAGAGGCCGGGCCAATATGTCTTGGGCAAAACTTAGTAGATTTATGGCCATTATTCTGGTATTGTGGTTTAGGGGTTGACTTTGTATTAGATTTGTGTATGGCTACCACTTTATATATTCCTTGGAGTTAACTTCTGATTAAGTTTTAACAAAAATTCTTGAAGAAGGCAGCTATGCTGAAGGCAGAAGGCAGAAGGGAAGATTGTATGGGGATAGTTAACGACCTGCCGCTCCGCGTCTACTCACCCCAAACAATTTTAAGCACCCCTGTTGACGGTGGGGTATTAAACCTATCAGGGAAAAGATAACTTAATGGGGGTTAACGAAGTCAGAAGTCAGAAGTCAGAAGCGGTGCGACCCCGCGACGACGCCAGCTCGCTTGCGGAATGCGCACCAAGAGAGTCAGAAGTTAACCCACCCCTAACCCCTCCCAACCCACCCCTAACCCCTCCCAACCCACCCCTAACCCCTCCCAGGAGGGGAGGGGAAGTAGGGGATTTAAGCCCCGCTCCAAAAATATTACGCCTTAAAAGGCGGGGTTTTAGACCCATATTATTTTGATAAAATAATTTTGGTGGTGCATAGTAATGATAGGGAAAGTGTGGGGAGTGTGGGAGGTGTAGGGAGTGTGGGCAGTGTGGGAAGAAATTAAAAAAAATATATCAGGACTTACGCAAAGACACTGTGTATAGAGTCCAGTAACTATTGGACAATAGTTATGAGTACTATATATAGCGTATCTGCGTAAGTCCTAATATATATTCACATGATTAGCGAGCAGGACAACCATAATCTTTTTTTGAGTTTAGAGGCCAAATTTTGGCATTGCCAATTCAGTTAACAGTTAACAGTTATCAGTTATCAGTTATTAGTTATTAGTAGACATCTCTGGAAAAGAGGGAGTAGGGAGTAGGGGTTAGGGAGTAGGAGGAAATAATTGATAATTTCTGTGGGGTAATTGATTTTATTTTTTATTATTGAAACTGAAATAATACGGAATTGAAACATTTCAGTATGAAGATATTTTCAACAATTAATAATTAATCATTAATAATTAATAATTAATTATTAACAATTACCTCTTTTTTTCAAGGAGAGGATTGACGCGGTAGGGAAAATTTTTTCTTTTCTTGGTCGATTGGATATGGCGAGGATACCTTGCCATCCCACCCTACGGGAAGCTGCGCTTTTTCCTAGGTCATGCTCCGCAAACATGTCGCGTAGCGTTAACGTAGTTATGCGCCAGCAAAACGACCGCTTTTTTCTCCTTTAAAGGAGAGGCTTTAAATCTTAATTATTTGGTAAAAGTTTATACTATTACTGTAATATAGCAATCCTAAATTGGTTGCGGGTAATCAAAAAGTAGATAAAAAAACTGAAACTCTTACCTGTTCCCTGTTCCCTGTTCCCTGTTCCCTGTTCCCTAAAAACAGTAAGATTTTTATACACAAATAAAATAGGATTACTATAGTATTTTTTTGATTATGAAAAGAAAATTTATTGCTGCTGGCTTAGGAATTTTAACTATTATATCAGTACCATTTAGTGTATTTAAGTTACGCCAAAATCAAGAACTCGAACGTACTGTTAATTATGCTCAAATTGAAACTTGGCAGTATGACTCAAGAGAAGATTTTTTTAATTGGGAATCTATTTTAGAACAAATTAATAGTTTGCCTTTGTTCAGATATACTATAGGAATTACTTTCATATTTTTCTTGATCTTTGTCTTTGCAATTTATCGGGAAAAAGAGTTAAACCCGATTACGATGAAGCAAGAAAGAGTTAATCCAGTTATCTACTTGAATAACCTCTTATCCTCTATAGCTAAGAAAGAACCTTGGGAAGTCTTTGAGAAAATATTTTTGCCTGTTTTTATCGGTTTAATTGCCAGTTTTATTACTTACGATTTAGAACAAATTCAAGAACAAATTGCTGATAAACGCCTCCACGAACAAATATGGGAAAACTACCTGAAAGAAATACGAGAAATTTTGGTAGACCGAACAAATATTAATAATACTGATACAGATAAATTTGATTATTTAGATTTAATTAGGGCTAATACATTAGCTTTATCAATTCGTTTAGCAGATAATAAAATACTCAAAGGATTATTATTAAAATTTCTATATGATGCAGAATTAATTCGATGCAGAGAATTAGATGCAGATTGCAATCGAATAGTTTCTCTGGATGGAGTTAATCTAGAAAATGCTCAATTAATGAATGCTAATTTAGAAAAAGCCAAGTTAAGTGGTACTAACTTTAATAATGTCAAATTGAAAAATTCTACTCTGGTAGAAGCTGATTTAAGTTATGCAAAATTAGTGGGAGCTGAACTTAGAAATGCCAACTTAAATCAAGCAAATCTTAGTTTTGCTCAATTAAATAATGCAGATTTGCGAGGTGCAGATTTAAGTCAAGCTAATTTAACTAATGCCAATCTTAGTGGTGCGAAAATAAATAAAAAAACAACGTTGTTATTTGCTACTTTGTGTAAAACGATTATGCCAGATGGAAACATTTCTAATGAAAAATGTCCTTAGCGATCGCCCTGAGTGATATAGCAGAAAATTATTTGGAGTTTGACAATAAATTTGAGTGGTTTGTACAGAATTCGGTTAGAAAAAGGGAGTAGAAAATAAAACCCACATTCCGCACGACAAAATGTAGCATAAAAATCTAAGTCAAAAGTCAAAAGTCAAAAGTAAGAAGTAAGAAGTAAATTATAGTAGTCAACGATTCAATAAATATTTATGCCTAATATTTAACCGAGAATTTGACTCTTGATCGAGGTAAATGAAGATAATTTATATAGTATAAATACTTAAACATCCTCAGAATTTTATACTAATGTTCATGTTACAAATTGAAGTGCGAAATGTAGGACAAAAGAATATCCGCACCCTATTTGCATAGCGTTATAGATGAACCACGTCTTCAACAATTAATAATTAATATCATGTCTGCTTGAATACTTATACTTTAGTGGAAGGAAATCAGAGGAAGGAAAGAGTCAGGTTAGGGAGTCGTCGGTAGGGCAACGTACAGGATGGAAGAAGAGAGAGTTTTAAAGTATAAGGAGGAGAAAGTTTTTTTTTGTCATGCTCTTATCTAGCTGCTGTAGTCTAATAAAATTTACAAAGATTTTAAAATATTAAAATACAGGATTTTCATTAACAGTTTGCCAGATTTGTTTACAAAGCTCTGAATTCAGTTTTTGGTCAAAATACTTTCCCTCTTTCTCTGATTTTTTTAAAGCTTCCAGGCTTTCATTACTATCTATATCTCCGTTAATAATAGCCTTCTCAAGTGCTATAGTTCCAGCACGTCTAGCAGATTGATAAATAGATGCTTCCGAAGAATTTTTAGCAGCATTACTTGTGCACCAACTCATAGCACCAATCATCTGAGAAATTTTTTCCCCATCCCATGTTTCTGCTTTGACAGATATAGGTATTAAACCAATTATGACAGTCAAACTAAACCATATATATTTTTTCATTTTACTACCCCGACTATATTTTTTTATACTCCTATTATATCAAAACACCTTCAAACTATGATAATCCGGGAGCCACATTAACTTAAAAAATATCGACCATGCTTGACTAGATAAATTCACAAAAAATAATTTCCGATAAGGCATAAAATAACGTTAATTCCACTAACTTCAGCATAGAAAATAAGGTAGAAAAGTTAATAAAGACAGATAAGTTCAAGAATTAAGAATTTAGAATTTAGAATTACCTATTTTTAATTCTGGCTCCTACCCTCACTCATAAGACTTTTTCAGCAAGCCCTAAATTATAGCAATGTGCGCTGGCAAATTTACAAATTACAGGAACTGTCCAATAGCTAAAATTCTGATATTATCAGCTTTTTATTCCCCCAGATGAGCTGTTGCTTTCCAGAGCTGTTGCCTGCGCACAGCGCTATATTTTTTAGAGTTGTAAATTGTAGATTTGAAAATATTTTTGGTTACTATCTACTCTCCTTCTACCATTTCGCGATACTCCTCAGCAGAATAAATATCATCTCCTTCTAGTTCATCAGGGTCTTTAACACGCACCTTCATCAGCCAACCCTCTATATATGGGTCTTCTTCCGATAACCGCTCTGGACTTTCTAATATTTCTTCATTGCGGTCTATAACTGTACCAGTAATAGGAGCTTTCAAGTCTTCAACTGCTTTGACAGACTCTACACTGCCACACGATCCTTCTTTTTCTATTTGATCTCCCACCTCTGGAAGCTCCAGAAATACAATATCTCCCAACTGTTCAATAGCATAGGCACTAATACCAATAGTGGCAATTTCGCCATCCATTCTTACATATTCGTGGGTTTCAAGATACTTGAGGTCATCTGGAAATTCTAATTGCATTTATATTCCTCACAATATTACAAATAACGCTAGCCATCTCAACACTAGAAATGCGTTACAAATTATTCCGTATAGAATAATATAGGTAAATATCCAGTTCTTTCTTATGGATAAGAAAAATATTATAGGACTACTTATAGGGAAGTTTTCTGTTTTTAGGCTAATCAGATCTATCCTAATTATCTATGTCCTTGTGGGTTGGTGGGCTTTCTTTTTCTCAGATCGGCTGATTTTTTTACCTAGTCCATCTAGCTATCAAGAAAACCAAGAATTTGTCAAGCTTCAGTCTAGTGATACAGTCCAAATTACAGGTGTTTATTTAGCATTACCCAAAGCAAAGTATACAATTCTCTACAGTCATGGTAATGCTGAAGATCTAGGGGAAATTTTGACCAGGTTGCGAGATTTGCGAGATATTGGATTTAGTATATTTTCCTATGACTATCAGGGTTATGGAACAAGTCAGGGAAATCCTTCAGTTAAAAATGCCTACCAAGATATTAATGCAGCTTATGAATACTTAACTCAGCAGTTGGGCATACCTGCAAACCAAATTATTGTTTATGGACGTTCAGTTGGTGGGGGGCCTTCAGTAGATTTGGCATCCCGGCAACCTGTAGCTGGTTTAGTAGTTGAAAGTTCATTTACAACTGCGTTTAGAGTTGTGACGCGTATCCCTATTTATCCCTTTGATCGGTTTCGCAATATTGATAAGATAAAAAATGTTAATTGCCCAGTTTTGGTAATCCACGGAAATTCTGACCGGGTAATTCCATTTTCCCACGGGAAACAACTTTTTACTGCTGCTAATGAACCTAAACTTTCCTTTTGGGTTGATGGTGCTGGTCATATTGATTTATTAGCAGTGGCAGGTGAAAGGTATGAAAAAGTGATGATTGAATTTGCTAATTTGGTACAAAAAAATCAATAAGAGGGAGTAGGGAGTAGGGAGTAGGGAGTAGGGAATAGGGAGTAGAGAGTAGGGGGAAATAATTTATCTCAACGTTGGTTGAAGACCCGCGCTCTCCCGCAGGGGAGCGGAGAGATGGGAAAACCAATCAATAAGAGCGGTTTTGCAGATAATCTGTTAACATACAAATATTGCTCAGGCCAAAAATCAAGGTGCGCGATTACTGTAACTGTTCAATCAAGTCGCCGAGGGGCACGCCTCCTCCGGAGGAGCTGCGCTAACGGAGAAGTTAAACGGACACGGAGGAAGTGTTAGACTGGCAAAGCCCAGCATTTTCCAGCGAGGTGTCAACCCGCCCTGAATCTTTCAGTGTAGGGGCGATTCGCGAATCGCCCCTACAGTCTGTTTGATTGATGGATGGGAATCGGTGCGCTGTCTCGTAGAGCAGCGTCGGGAGGATGTCAAGAATAAGAGTACGATAATTGATTTGATTTTTTATTATTGAAGATGTCTAGAAAATAGGGAACAGGGAATAGGGGACAGGGAACCCACCCCTATCCCCTCCCAGGAGGGGAGGGGAATAATTGACAATTTATGGATAAGAATTTATTTTATTTTTAATTTCCGGATATGTCTAGTAGTAATTAAGTTTGATTCAAGAATAATTTTAACTTCCCTGGCGGGAAGTCCCGCGCTCTCCCGTTGGCGGAGGATGGTGGCGGCAGCTATTAGGGGAGCGTCGTATGAGAAAGCCAGGGCCAAGAGTCGGATACCTCCACAAATAAAACCTTTCTATACCCTTGACAAGCTAGGAGCTATGCATGTTATTATCAACGTCAATACAGGGGGAGGACATCACCTCTGTCAAAACAGTGGTCATTTTTTTCATGACTGAAGAATCCCGCGTTGTTGCGCATAGCGCAACGTCGGGAGTATGTCAAGTTTCTTGATGCTTATATCGTGTCCGGTGGAATGCTTATAAATAACGACCGAGGAGTTATATAGAATCCGGTTATATAGTAGGCGTTGATAGTTAATAATTTCTATAATTACCGAAAAGCAACGTTGAAAGCCCCCGTGTTTTAACCGGGGGATGAAAACAAGCGAGTCGTTTAGACTAGACAACTTTAGTTGTCCTGTGCTATTTTCTGGATATACAAACGTTTAGACAAAAGTAAGCAGCAAAGCATGGTTTAGACGCTATGCCGACTGTGTAGGGGCACCGCGGAAATTGTCCCCAAAGAGTATATCTTTGGTCAGCGCTCGAAAAAAACGAAGCAACATGGATTTATTGGTGTTGCGTAGTATCAACTTAGAATCCCCTCGGCAAAAGCTGTGGGGAGTAGTTAATTCAAGACTTTAATCTCTCCCACTCCCCCACTCCCCCACTCCCCTACTCCCCTACTCTCCTGCTAACTGTGCTTTTGCATTTTGCCACATTTGTTCAAACTCCGCCAAAGTATACTCAGAAAGAGGGCGGTTGCACATTTTTTCTACTAAAGCAAACCGTTTCAAAAATCGATGATTAGTTCCTTGTAAAGCTTGTTCTGGATTTAAATCATACCACCTTGCTAATTGCACTAAAACAAATAAAATATCTCCCATTTCTGCTTGTTGATGCTCCTTATCTTCAGATTTTAAAGCCTCTTCAAACTCCCCAACTTCTTCGTGGAATTTTTCCCAAACTTCTTCAATATTTTCCCATTCAAAACCAATAGCAGCAGCTTTTTTTGAAATTTTCGTTGCTGCCATAAGTGGAGGTAACTGTCGAGCATATCGACCGAGTTTTGTACTCAATAAATCATTAGTTTCTCCTTTTTCTGCTGCTTTGATTTTTTCCCAATTTTGCTTAACTTCTTCTGTACTATTTACTTTCACATCTCCAAATACATGAGGATGTCTTCTAATCATTTTTTTATTAATACTTTGAGCAACTTCAGCTAAAGTAAAATCATTGGCTTCGCTAGCTACTTGTGCTTGCAAAACTACCTGTAATAATAAATCTCCTAATTCATCAATTACTGCTTCTTTATCTCCGCTTTTTATTGCATCAACTGCTTCATAAGCTTCTTCAATAATATAAGGAGTTAAACTTTCTGGAGTTTGAGCTAAGTCCCACGGACAACCACCATCTGGAGAACGTAATTTGCCTACTATTTCTATTAGTTCTTGTAATGCAGTTAATGTTGAATCCATATTAGATCGCAAAATAGTTTAATTTTAATATGAAATAAGTAAAGTCCTAATTTATGTTCACCATATCATCTATAAAGCAGACTGCCAAAATCATTCCTACAATATTTTTCCCTACGGTAATTTTTTTTGTTAAGCTGGGGAAAAAACAGTATTTATCGCTAATTAAGAGGGTTTTATCTAGCAGCCATCTTTATGATTTTAAATATTCTGGAAAAAGGCGACCTGGATCGAGAACTTAAAACTGTTTATTTTCTTACCGAAAAGCGACGTTGAAAACCCCCGTGTTTTAACCTATCCCTTATAAGGAACTCCTGAAAACCTTGTGTGGAGCAGGGGAGTAGGGGACCCACCCCTTGCCCCTACCCCTCCCAGGAGGGGAAAAAGGAGAAGGGAGAAAGAATCATAGTAGATAGGAAAAACTACTTAAGTTATCAAAAAAAATCTACTTTTTAATATACTTTTTCTCTGGCAAAAATCTTTGAAATGCTAGTACATAACTTGTCTATTTTGTCAAGTTTTATGTTAAGAAAGATGTTTATAAAGCATAGGTGTTTTAACCGGGGGATGAAAACAAGCGAGTCGTTTAGACTAGACAACTTTAGTTGTCCTGTGCTATTACCCGGATATACAAACGTTTAGACAAAAGTAAGCAGCAAAGCATGGTTTAGACGCTATGCCGACTGTGTAGGGGCACCGCGGAAATTGTCCCCAAAGAGTATATCTTTGGTCAGCGCTCGAAAAAACGAAGCAACATGGATTTATCGGTGTTGCGTAGTATCAACTTAGAATCCCCTCGGCAATAGCTGCGGGGAGTAGTCAACTAAACCTACAATAATAGATTTACCATAATATTAAGTTAGGTAGGTACGAAAAAAACTAATTATGTAACAAAAAGTAAAGTAACTCTGAAACCTCTTCCCTTCTGTCCTCTGCCTCCTGCCTGAATCTAACTATAAATTTTAACGCCTACCTAACTTACAACTGTATAAAGGATGACTATCTATCAACTGGCGTGCAATAGACATCTCCAATAATAAAAAATAAAATAAACTATCGTACAGAAATTATCAATTCTTACCCTCCACGATCGGGGGAGGGGCGAGGGGTGGGTTCCCTACTCCCTACTCCCTACTCCCTCTTTTCTGGATATATCTAAATGGAATAATTAAACCTTTTTTATTCGCGATGCAAGATCTAGACATATAGGCCACATAAATCTATAGTTATGAATTTTACATAAAACAAACAAATGTATTAATAAATAAAATTAAGCAATTTTTATCATTTTTGATGATTTTCTGAGGATTGTGCTACAAAGGTTAAAGATAGTCATGATAATATATTCCAGATGTGCAAGCAAACTATCAGGAATATTTTAATAATTCGTATCTATTGATACAAAAGTACTAGGAATTCCCTTAATATGTTTGCTTTGTATGAGTCATATTCAGATTCATTTATTGTGCCTAATTTAGAGGTTAAAAGTCAATTTTTATCTTTAGAGTCAACTATACAGGAACTACCTCTCCAAGACTTTCAAATTGCATCTAACTACCTTGGGAAAGATATTGCACCTGTGTTTGAAGCAAACCCTTTGCTGCCTGGTGTGATTTTGAGAGACCAGCAAGATAAATTAGTTGGTATGATTTCCCGAAGATTATTTTTTGAAAAAATGGGAAGTCGCTATGGTATAGAGATGTTTTACAAGCGACCTATAGAAGCTTTATATCGTTTCTCTAAAATAGATATATCTATTCTTCCTGGTAATACGTTAATAGTAGAGGCCGCACAAAAATCTTTACAGAGACGGCCTGAATTATTATACGAACCAATTGTTGTAGAAATAGAAGCTAATGTTTATAGACTTTTGGATGTGCATCAGTTATTAGTTGCTCAATCAAAAATTCACGAACTTACGAGTCATCTACTACAAAAACAAACTCAAGCAAAAGCTATTCAAACTGAGAAAATGGCAAGCTTGGGAAGAATGGTTGCTGGGGTTGCCCATGAAATTAGAAATCCTGTTAACTGTATTTGGAATAATTTAATATTTCTAAATTCTTATTTAGAAGAAATTACTAAGCTGTTATCTGCTTATGATGAAATATCAGAGTCATCTCCAATTATTAATCTAATTAAAGAACAGATAGATTATGATTCTTTACAGGAAGAATTAGATGAGACAACTCAAGGTATTAAATTGGGTTCGGAACAACTGCTGAAAATTGTGAATAGTCTTCGCAATTTTTCTCACATGGATGAGTCTAAAAAGAAACAAGCATATATCCATGAATGTATAGATAGTAGCTTACTGATTTTAAATAATCGTCTTAAACATGGGATCAAAATTGTTAAGAATTATTGTACAAATTTACCAACTATCAGTTGCTATTCTGGTCAACTTAGTCAAGTATTTATGAATATAATTAGTAATAGTATTGATGCACTTAATGAAAAATTAGCTGAACTGGACTTGTGTGATTGGCAACCTCAAATTAAAATTAGTACAGAAGTCATATTTAAACAAGACTCTGATTGGCTGACTATTAAAATAGCTGATAATGGACTTGGTATTCCTCTAGAAATACAAGATCGAATCTTTGAAAACTTTTTTACCACTAAACCTGTAGGTAAAGGAACAGGTATGGGTTTAGCTATTTGTTACCAAATTATCACTGAAAAACATGGTGGAAAGCTTGAACTAAATTCCTTACCAGGCAAGGGTACTGAATTTGAAATTATTATACCAATAGTTTAATTGAATACTGTTCATATCTCTAGAGAAGAAAAAATATAAACAGAGAAGAAAAAATATAAACTCAGATACTCCTGACTGAAAAAAAGAGTAGAGAATTTTTACAAAAAGAATTACTTAAAAGCTAGAAGCAGAAATATAGAGGTATTATTTATATATATTATTTCCAATAGACATATTTAGAATTAGATTTTTTCCTATAGGGGATAAGGATTTCAGATATATGTAATAGTAGTATACTGCAAATTATAAAATTTTTAGGATAGCCTATCATACTATATACTTTATACTTTCAACTGAACTTCTTAATCATAAATACTTTTTACCGAGAAATTGTGGGTATGCGCCTCCCCTTTTAAGAGGATAAAAAGCGCTCGAGAGATGGCGAGGAAACCTCGTCATCTCTAACCGAACAAGAGAAAAGAGAATATTCCTTATCAAAATAATTGGGTCGCGCAACCCCGCCTTTTAAGGCGAAATATTTTTGGAGTCTTGCTCAAATCCCCTACTTCCCCTCCTGGGAGGGGCTAGGGGTGGGTTAACTTCTGACTTTTGACTTCTGACTTCTGAGTTCGTTAAGTCAAGCCTCCTTAATTGCAGAGGTACTGATAACTGATAACTGATAACTGATAACTGATAACTGAAATGACTGTGCCAAATCGAAATTTCTTAGTTTCTTTATTCATTACCCTGGGCTTATGGGGCACTACAGCTAAACCAATACTGGGCCAAGCATTAGTTCCTCACATAATACAACTAAACTCAGCTCAATTGGAGCAAACGGGTTTAAGGTTAGCTGAGGAAGCTGTACAGTTAGCAAGATTTCAACAATTTGATTTAGCTTTATCAAGAGCTGAATTGGCCACTGAGTTAGCCCCGAATAGTCAACAAACCTGGGCACTATTAGGCAGTCTTTACATTCAAGCTGAAGAGTTGGAAGAAGGTATTACCGCTTTAGAACAAGCTCAAGAACTCGATCCAAGTAATGCCGATCTTCGATTTGTTATTGGTAGAGCTTACTTTCAAAAAGCTGATTATGGAGAAGCGATCGATAACTTAAGGGCAGGTTTGAAGTTGAAACCAGATAGTCCTGGTGCTTTGTTCGATCTAGGTAATGCTTATTACAAACGTGGTAAGTTTAAAAGAGCGATCGCTCGATATGAAGAGGCTTATGATTTAGAGAAAAATCTATGGCCTGCAATTAATAATATTGGCTTAGTTGAGTACGAGATGGGAAATGTGGATGATGCGATCGCAAAATGGCGTGAAGCTGTCTCTTTAGATAGTAAGGCAGCAGAACCACTTCTAGCGCTATCAGTAGCTCTCTACACTAAAGGGGATAAACAACAAGGTTTTGCTATGGGAGAAGAAGCTCTACGACTAGATAGCAGATATGCAGATATTGATTATCTTGACCAAAATTTGTGGGGAGAACGTTTGCTGGAGGATGCGAAAAGGTTTCTGGCAACTCCGCGTATTCAAGAAACTTTAGCTCAAATAGAGGACTTACCTCCTTCGTCTCCAGATCGGGTTTCTCCATGAGCTAGTGTCGCTACGCGGAAGTTAAAAGTCAAAATTCACAATTCAAAAGTTAAAAGTATTGATTTGTAATTGTTTTAGGATTTTGTAACCAGTTATTTCCGCCATCCTGCACTAGCTTCAAGAATTTAGAATTAAGAATTAAGAATTTAGAATTACCTCTCCTTGAAAAGAAGAGGATTGGGTTAAAAGGAATTTGTTTCTTTTTCTCCATGAATGGAGAGGCTTTATACCTTAATTTTTCGGTCAGATACAACATTGAGTTCAATGTTGCAGAAGTATCGCGTTATTGACATACTCCCGACGTTGCGCTAACGCGACATGACGAACGCGGGATTCTTCAGTCAGAAAAAAAAGCTGACTGCTGTTTATACAGAGGTGATGTCCTCCCCCTGTGTTTAGAACAATCATAATCTATTTATTTGTAATTGTCAATAGCTATAAATGTATAGCATACAATATGCTACAAATACTACAAAAAGGGGAAATCCCCGATGAACAACACAGATAACGCCCGGCTTTCCCATACGACGCTCCCCTCCGGGAGAGCGCGGGACTTCCTGCCGGGGGAGTTAAAAGTAACTAAAGTGTCTCTTGGGGAGTAGCTATGCTTTCGAGGTAAAATAGCTAGATGTCGTTTCTACAAAAGTTATACCGGGCGACAGTCGCTAACATGAGGAAACCTCCTCTCAATAGACATTTGATAGCTATTGCTGTTGATAACAGGCTTTAATATTTTCTCTGTCAAGATCGTATTGTTGGATCGTCACTAATTGTTTGACGTGATCTCTCGGAAGAACTACCTGTTGGTGCATATCTTCTCTGTGCAAGCTGTTTTTGAAGCAAACGCATTTCTTGTTTCCGTCTTTTGTCTAGATTTTTATTAGGCAATGAAGCCAGTAGATACAAAGAAGCGAAAGGCCAATAAATGATTGAAACGAAAAACCATAATATACCAGAATATCCTATTTTTCTAGCATTGATACCGGCTACAATGCTCAATATAATCACAAGTATTACAGGTATTAATTTACTTATTACATAGATGATTTCCATATTAACTTCTATTTTAGAATAGCCTCATTATAAATTTTTTGCCGCAGTCATATATTCTTCTAGCTTTAAGAAAAAAAAATTTGGGTTTTTATCATCAATAAGGAATTTTATACCCGTCTTTTTTCCATTAGGTAAACGGTAATCAATTTGACAAGAATCTTGTGATAGTTTTATTTTTTTGCCACTAAAAATTGTAGAGTAAGGAACTGTCCTTATTGTTTTTACTAGGAGAATATTCTGATAGAAATCCTGTATCAAGGGAATATAAAATTTCCTAACAGTTCCTTCAAATATTAAAGCAGTATCATTTAAAAAAACAGAACCATCACCATAAAATTTGCTTTTATACGACCAATATACTACACTAAATTGCATGATTATTTATCCATATTTAGTTGACATCTTTCTTTAAGATCGGAAAATTCAAAGCTATAAGTAGATATAGCAAGGTAATAATCACATACTTGTTTACATTCTTCATATAAACCTACCTCAAAATAGCCATTGGCTAAGAGAAGAGTTACACCAAAATTATAAGGATCTACTTCAAGAGCAAGTTTAGCTTCAACAATCGCTTCTTCAACCTGTCCATTAAATATCAGCAACTCAATATATTTTTGGCGTAGATTCATGTTGCCCCAATTTGCATCAACAAAGCTTTTAAGAAGCTGAATTATTCGGCTTATATCTTGTGATGCTTCTCGTAGTATCTTATGAAGAATTAAACTTTCTCGCAAATTTTTTATTTGAGTTAAATAACGTACTGCAATATAAATAAAAACTACATTTCCCCAAGATGCTATTCCCAAAAAAATACTTAAAAAAAACTCAGCAGCAGTTTCATCTCCTCCAAGCATTCCGAAGATATTTAATATTATTCTTAGAGTAACTAACAATACAAAGAAACTAGCTAGCATAATAAAAATCCCAGCAAAAGTTTTTAAACGATTTTCCTTTTCTTGACCCACATAAAAAATAATTAACCCTCCTAATGACATGGCAAAGTGGAAGATGTTTGGTAAGCCTGCTAAAGTAGCATATATCCAAAAACGTATCCACTTTTTTTTGAGTTCTGCTCGTTCTTTTTTTTCCCAAGTAGGAAGAGAAGTTTTTGACTTAAAATCTTTATCAGGGATATATTTAGTAACAGCTGAGTTCGACCATTCTTTTAATTCATATAAAAGAGCATTAGCAGAGGCAGTACGATTAACCAATTCTTTTTCTAATAGATGAAAAAGAATATACTCAAAATCAGGATTGATTTCTTCTAATACTTCACTGGGAGGTTGGGGAATACTAAGCAATATATTTTTTGATAAATCTTGTTCTGTATCTCCTTCAAATGGCTTGATACCTGTCAGTAAACTGTAAGTACAAACACCCAATGCCCACAAATCTGATTGTTCACAAGGTCGCCCTCTCAATTGTTCGGGTGCCATATAATGATATGTACCAGCTACACGCTTAATAGTTTGAATTCCTTCTGCCATGCGACTAATACCAAAATCTACTAATACAAATCTTCGATTTTGTTTGTCACCTGTAACTAAAATATTACTCAATTTTATATCTCGGTGAATTATATTATTAGCATGAGCATGAACTAAAGCATCTGCTATTTGAGTAAGAAAAGTTATTACTTCTGTTGTTGAAAGTTTTCCCCTTTCTTCTAAATATGACTGAATAGTAATTCCGTCAATATATTCCGTAACTAAAATAAGTTTTCCTTCATGTATAAAGTAATCTTTGAGATTGACAATATTTGGATGATTTAACCTAGACAATAAGTCAGGTTCAACTAATAGCGAATCAATATTTCCAGTATTATCAATTATTTTGACTGCAACAATTTCATCAGGTTTTTCTTTATGATAACCTTGATAAACAATGCCATGAGCACCTCGTCCAATTTCCTCTAAAAGAACATATTGATTTAAAGGAATATTCATGGTTGATATTCTTCTATCTTGAGTATTATTCATCAAAAAACTCCGTTACCATATCTCCAATTGAAGCTTCAATAAAAAGAGCGTCTCGATCTGGATGATCGATTCTAATTACATTATCTGTTTTCAACCCTCCTACATTTTTCCTAATCAAAACTTCTAAAACAATTACATTAGCAATTGTAATTCTGTCTCTTGCTTGTAAACTATAAGGCTGATTTTCTGAAATAACTTTTCCATTTAATTTAGTATGTCCTCTGCTTTTATCAAAAACAAAATACTCTGTATCAATTTGCTGTATTTCTAAATGCCTACGACTAATTTGAAGACTTTTTTTATCTGAGCCAGGAACTCTTATAATTACATCGTTACCTTCACTAGGAGATAATCCTTGTTTGCGTCGTTGTCTACCAATTGTAATGGTTTTTAGCCCATAAGGTGCTTGATAAGCATAAGGAGTTCCTAAAATTCGCAGGTATAATAAATTTGTTGAAGTTGGAAAATTATTACTCATTCCAGGAAGTGATTCTACTGTTATCGAACCACCTCCAGAATTTATTTGTGCCTGTATAATTTTCCGTAATTCAACAGTTTCTTTATATACTGGCATTGACTCGGAAATTGATTTTAGTAATCCATTTGTAATCGTTAGAGCTTTTGCTAATTCCCCTCGTTGAGCAAATTGACGTGCTTCATCTAAAGACGATTTTGCCTCGTATATTTTTTGTGTACGTTTTGCTTGAAAATCATCGTACTCTTTTTGAAGTGTATTTCTGTAGTTTATAATTATTCGATATTGAATAAATCCAGAGATAAAAATCATTAAAAAGAAAATCAAGGTTGAAGGCAAATATAAAAATTCATTTCTTTCCCATTCAAATACTGTAATCTTTAAATCAGGAGACCAATAAGTTATTTTTAATGACAACCATCCTAATGAATTGTAGTTTTCAATTGCTATCCAGAAAGAATTGAAATTTTGTCTTTTGAAATCACGCTTTTCATCAAATTCCGAATAATCAAAATAGATAGTTTGATCTACTTTTTTTGATAATCCTGAATTCTCAATGAAACTCCTAATGATTTGTTCTTTTTCTAATGATTGTCGTGTCAAGATAACTTTCACTGAACTGGGTGAAATTTCAGATTTTTGTCGCCAATATCTATTGTTTTTATCTTGAAAGTCAAGAAGAGACTGATTTACCCATTGAGTGAGAACTTTATTAGGATTGGGATTGAATAAAGTAAAATGAAAAATGGAAGTAACTGATAAAACAACAATACCTGAAAAGATACTTAATTTCCGGAAATAGGGAGGAACAGCATTTTCAGGTGGTCGTTCTATTTCTTTTTCTTCTTCTGGATTTAATGTACTTTCTGAATCATCATTAAGATTTGTCTTATCTAAATTAGTTTTTGGGACTATGTTTAATATAGTGATTCCAATTTGAAAAAAATCAAGAGTTAATTCACTGTTATGCTTGAGTAACAACTCTTCATAATTGAAATTGATAAAATAAAAACCATCTGGTTTTCTGATTAAACTTCCTAGAGTATTTACTTCTCTAAATTTTGAAAATCTGACAACTTCATTAGTATTTGTACCAACGTTAACTTTCCCTTTGGGCACGATTATGTATCTCCTTACTTCTTCTCCATTAGAGTCATGTTGAATAAGTACTCCTGGAGATAATGAATCGTTTTTATTGTGTTCAAATAAAAAAGACAAAGAAGAACCTAACTGAACTCTTGCTCCTAAAAAAAGTTGAGTTCGATCGTGAATCTTTTTGCCGTCAACATATGTACCATTAATAGATTTTCTATCCTCAATCCAATATTCATTAGTCTTTAAATTATAAGAAATAGCAGCGTGTAAATTACTGACTTGATGAGAATCATCATCAATTCAAAAACCACAAGTTGGCGATCGCCCGATAATAGCCCAATCTTTAAAAACACAATGAACTTCGTTGTTGCTCCCTTTCAAGGGGAAAATAATTCTATCTTCTTGAATAAAATCTATTTTTTCTTCAAGTTCAGAACGTTCTCTCTCAGCTTCTTCTAACTCTCTTTGATAATTTAATTTATGAGTAGGATTTGGTTCAGTAGCAATAGCTTTTCTTAAGCCACGAATTTTTGTAGACAATACTTCCCATTGTTCTTGAAGCTCAGTATGTTTATCCATAAAAGTAATACCTGGTTTTAATATCTAGTCAAATTGTTGTTCAATTTTCTCAATTTTTGATTCAATTTCATCAAGTTCCCTCTGGGTTTGTTCTATATCTGCATCTCGCTGAAGTTGCACAATAGGATTAACTTCAGTAATACGACTACTACGTAACATAAAGATTTTCTTTCTTAAGTCATCGTAATGCACTTGCAATTCACTTAATTCTTGCTCTAAGCGACAACGTTTACCAAATGTCAAACGATTGGAGGGACGTTTAGAGCTAATCTCCATTTGAACTAATTTACCTAATTCAGTCCAAGCTTCCCTTAAGACTTTAGTAGAAATCAGAAAAGCAGCCTTCGTATTTTCTCTTTTTGTCTCTGCTGCTACTGCCATACCCACTACTCCAGCTAATTGCTCATCCCACACAGGCGCACCACTAAATCCTTTCTCCACTTGATAACCAGATACTTTGACATCTTCTATCTGTAGCCAGTTTTTTCCAGTCAAATCTCGTAATATCCCAGATACCCAAATCCCATCATTATGACCTTTGGGAAAACCAAAAATTCTGATTGGATGCTGCTCTATAAAACTGATACAAAGAGTCACATAACGTGACAAATTGATGTTTACTTCCTGCTTCCACTGAGGCCGTCGGCGGTTACTCATCCACAGGCATTCACGGTCGAACCGACCGCATCTCTCAAATTAATACTGGCGTTTAAATCTCTGTCTATTGACAAGCCACATTCTGGACAGTCATAAGTCCTTACATTTAAGGGCATATCTTGAACATGACCACAATTCGAGCAAGTTTTTGATGATGGAAAAAACCTATCAACTATTACTAACTCAGAACCGTACCACTGTGTTTTATATTCTAGTTGACGCCTGAATTCATAAAATCCTTGGTCTGCTATTGATTTCGCTAGTTTACGGTTAGCTAACATTCCACTAACGTTTAAATCTTCTATGACAATGGTGCCGTGGTTTTTGGCTAAGTATGTTGTCAATTTATGAAGTGTGTCTTTACGGATGTTAGCTATCTTTCTATGTAGCTTGGCAATTTTGAGTTGTATTTTTCGCCAATTAGCTGAACCAATTTCTTTATTCCGGTTTAGATATTGTAGTTGAGAAAGTTTGGCTTCAAACCGGCGATATGACTTGACACTTTCAAAGACTTTTCCATCACTTAAAGTTGCTAATGTTTTAATGCCTAAATCTACACCTACAACTTCAGTAGTTTTTGGTGTTGGATCAGGAGTAAATTCATAACCCAAACTTAAGTACCAATCACCTGCGTGTCTACTAATAGTTATTTTTTGAGTAGTTGCTTCAATTGGTTCATAGGTTTTGACAATACCAATAAAAGGTAATTTATGATTCCATCCATTTAATTCTATTGGTTTTCCAGAATTATCAATTGTAAATGAATCAGACCTACCTTTCTTCTTAAATTTTGGGTATTTTCCTAATCCTTTAAAGAACCTTTTGAATGCTTCACCTAAGTTGATGAAAGCATATTGGTAAACCTTAGATGACAAGTTTTTCATCCAAGAATATAAAGGCTTTGTGTGGTTAGTAAAAACCTCTCTGAGCTTACGAATATTTGGCTTGTAACCATCAAGATATGCAGCATTCCATAAACTTAAACCCCAGTTATAAACCCATCTTGAATAACCTGCGTGTTGAGCCAAGAGGGTTTTCTGCTGGTTATTTAGTTTGAGCTTTGTACGAATTGACTTGTACATATTTTTAGCTCTTTTTTGAGTTGACGACTGTATTTTCAATGGTCAGATATAACTAGCGTATTATACTGCTTTATAACGTTAGTTGTCAACTAAGTCAAAGCTCCATCGACTATTATAGTTTGGTTACTATCTATTTTATACCAACGTTATCATCATCATTAGACATCTCCAAAAAAGAGGTAGTAGGCAGTAGGCAGTAGGCAGTAGGGATAAATAATTGATAATTTATGTGTGAGAATTGATTTTATTTTTAATTTCCGGAGATGTCTATTATTAGAAGCTATTCGAGGAGTATATCTTAAGTAAGAAGCTTGAAATACTGAATTTTCCGAGAATTTTCCGATTGGTTTTAATCATTCTATCCGGCGATCGCTAACTTTATCTATCATTATCTAACAATATTTTTATCTATCAATAATTTGATAAATTAGGTCAATAAAACTAATCTAGTTATCACGAAAATTATCTAATACAAATTAAAGTTGCTATAATTGCTAAAATCTATAAATTACAACTTTTTATTTTTTTTCCTTCTGCCAAAATAAGCTATGACAAATTATCAATATCAAGTCGGTGGATGTTTACCAATTGATTCTCCCACCTATATTAAACGTCAAGCAGATTTAGAATTATATCGTGGATTAAAAGCTGGAGAATTTTGTTATGTTCTTAATTCTCGACAGATGGGTAAGTCTAGTTTGCGAATACAAACTATGGAAGTTTTACAAATGGAAGGAATTATTTGTGCTGGTATCGATCTAAGTGCAATTGGTAATTTAGATATTACTCCTGAACAGTGGTATGCAAGTGTAATTGACAGTATTATTAGTAGTTTGGATTTATACGATCGCTTTGATTTAACAAGTTGGTGGTTTGAGCATAATAATTTATCTTATGGGCAGCGTTTTAGTAAATTTATTCAATTGATTATTCTCAAGTTAATTCCTCAAAATATTATAATTTTTATCGATGAAATTGATAGTATTCTTAGTTTAAAATTTCGAGTAGATGATTTTTTTACGGTGATTCGTTCTTGTTACGATAAAAGGGGGCAAAATCAAGAATATAAACGCTTAACTTTTTCTTTTTTCGGTGTAGCTACTCCTGCCGATCTAATTCAAGATAAAGTGCGGAGTCCATTTAATATTGGTCGTGGAATAGAATTAACTGGTTTTAGTTTCAAAGAAGCTCAACCTTTAGTAACAGGATTAACTACAAAATCTACTAATCCTCAAGCAACATTACAAGCTATATTAAATTGGACTGGAGGACAACCTTTTCTGACTCAAAAGTTGTGTCAACTTACCCTAAAATCTGATTCTTCTATTCCGAATAATAAGGAAAAAGAATGGGTAGAAGATTTTGTCCGAACCACGATAATAGATAATTGGGAAAGTCAGGATGAACCACAACATTTACGGACGATTCGAGACCGTATTTTATTAAGCGATCGATGCCAGAAGTTGTTATTACTATATCAAAAAATTTATCAGACAAAAGAAGTAAAGGTTAATCAGAGTTCAGAACAATTAGAATTAAGATTAACTGGATTAGTTGTGCAGCATCGAGGTAAGTTAAAAGTTTATAACCATATTTATGAAGCAATTTTTAATCGAAATTGGATCGATCATGTTTTGGCAGAAGTAGGAATAGTAAAAGATGGTAATTATCCTCTCAATTCCAATGAAAATTTATCAATGAATCGGCAGGAATATCGGAATTGCAAAATATTGTTGAACAAGGTAAAAAATTATTGGGTGAAAGGTGTTTTAGAGACTTCTTTGCACGGAAAAGTATTAATTGAACTAGGATTAGAAGAACGAAAAAATGCGGTAAATCGTCCTTGGGGTTTAGTTTGGCAAGATTTAGAAAGTCCGCAACAAGAATTACCACCAGGTACTCGAATTATTGATAAATTTGATGAGTTAGGTGTAGGGAGAACTTTATTGATTTTGGGTGAACCAGGTTCGGGAAAAACTACAACTTTATTAGAATTAGCGCGAGATTTAATTAATAGAACTGAAGCTAATCTAACTCAATCAATACCTGTTGTTTTTAACCTATCTTCTTGGGAGGGAAAAAAACAGGCGATCGCTGATTGGTTAGTTCTTGAATTACATACTAAATATCAAGTTTCTCAACAGATTGGCAAAATTTGGATACAAGAACAAAGGTTAATTTTACTACTTGATGGTTTAGATGAAGTGAGTAGGGAAAAACGAGAAGATTGTGTGAATGCTTTGAATTATTTTTGTCAAGAATATGGGCAAACAGAAATAGTAGTTTGTAGTCGTATTCGTGACTATGAAGCTCTTTCAAGTAATTTGATATTTCAAGCAGCTATCTATTTACAGCCTTTAAGTTTAGAGCAAATTCAAGGGTATTTAAAAAATGCAGGTTCAGAATTAGCAGCAGTAAGTAAGGCATTAGAATATGATGTGAAATTACAAGAATTTGCCCGGTATCCTCTAATTTTAAGTATTATGAGTTTGGCTTATCAAGGAATATCTATTGAAGAATTACCTAGTCGCAGTAATACTGAACTGAGAGAACATTTATTTAATGCTTATATCGAGCGAATGTTTAAGCGTCGATCTGTTAGTGTTCTCTATTCTCAGGAGAAAGTAAAAAAATGGCTAAGTTGGTTAGCAAAGCAAATGGTAAGAGAGTCAGAAACTGTGTTTTTAATTGAACGAATGCAACCCTATTGGCTAGATAATTTAACTCAAAAGAGGATATATAGTATTTTAAATAGGTCAATTATAGGATTGATTCTTAGTATAGTTGTAGGGTTATGCTTATGGAGAGTATTTTTTTATGATGTTAGGTTAATTATCTATTCTTTAATATCTGGATTAATTTATGGGTTAATATCTGGATTTATTTTAGAAATAAACTCTAAATTTAAGTTGAGTTCAGGTTTAAAGTCGGGAATTATATCTGGGATAATATATGCACTAATTATCTGGTTAACTGGTTGGAATTTTGATGCCGGAAGCCATTTATTTGTTAAAATTAGTGACCTAGTTTTTATTATATTATTTGTAGCTATGGTTTTTGGAAATATTTTTGCTAAGAGTGAGATAATTAATCCAGTAAGTACTATTAAATGGTCATGGAAGCAAGGAGGTCATTATTCAGTTGTAGGTATGGTTTTCGGATTACTTATGGGTTTACTGGTCAACTTTGTTTCGTTTTTTTTCCTAAATTTAATGCTAGTTAATTCCATAATTTATGGATTAGTTTTTGTGATAGGAATATCAACAATTTTTGGATTAATTGGTGGCTTTGAAAAAGGGGGGGAATTAGGAAAATCTGAAAATCCTAATCAGGGAATATGGCTTTCAGTATATAATGCAACGCTTTTGTTTCTGATTGTGGGAATTATTGGTAGTCTATTGATTGGATTAATGGATTATGGTTTAGGGTTACTTAATTATCCTTATAACTATAGTTCTTTCAATCATACTTTGATTTTAATTATAGTTTATTCAATAAGTTTTGGTTTGAGTGGTAGCTTAGTTGGAGGAAATAATTCTGGCTTGACTTGTATTCGACATTTAAGTTTGCGCCTCATACTTTTTTGGAATCATTATATTCCTTGGAACTATGCTCGTTTTCTTGACTATGCAACCCAGTTAATATTTTTACAAAAAGTTGGAGGTGGCTACATTTTTATTCATAGATTATTGTTAGAACATTTTGCCAGAATGCTATGAAGAAAGTTTGAGTTTTTAGGGCTTAGGTTTTAGGGATTAGACGAAAATACTAAATTATTAAATAAGGAATTAAGATTCAATGTTTGTAGGGCGGGTATCTTGCCCGCGACTGGTGTACTAAAGTGGAATCTGCTGTATCAAATAAGGAATTAGGGTTTGCTGAAAAAGTCTTATGGGTGAGGGTAGGAAACAGGAGACAACCCACCCCTAACCCCTCCGATGGAGGGCAGGGCTGTTTCATTCTCGATAGACACGGAGACACACCAGACACACCAGACACGGGGATAGAGGCTTTTAAACGGCGTTGAACCAAATATTCTCTCAGAGCTTAAAGACGCGTACTTTGCGCT
>NZ_JAAHHG010000620.1 GCF_010692555.1 Okeania sp. SIO3B5
GGGGAGTGGGGAGTAGTGGAGTAGGGGAGTAGGGGAGAAAGATTGCTGTTGGCTTTCGGTCCCGATACCCAACCTACTGACGTGTCAAGCTATAGTTATCTACAAGTTTTTTATAACGTTTTCAGGACTTACGCAAATTTACCTTGAAAACGCTATATGTAGGGGCGGGGGAGTGGGGGAGTAGGGGAGTAGGGGAGAAAGATTGCTGTTGGCTTTCGGTCCCGATACCCAACCTACTGACGTGTCAAGCTATAGTTATCTACAAGTTTTTTATAACATTTTCAGGACTTACGCAAATTTACCTTGAAAACGCTATATGTAGGGGCGGGGGAGTGGGGGAGTGGGGAGTAGGGGAGTAGGGGAGTGGGGGAGTAGGGGAGTAGGGAAAGATTTACTGTTGAAGCACTCATAATAAGTTTTTTTATCACTAATTATCCGGACATGATATAAGTTATGAAAATATAAGTAGAACTCTCAAAAAAAATCAAGCAAAGATTTAGAGGCTGAATTCCTTGCTTGATAAATTAGCTATGAGACATTTTTATGGTTATTTTTTCTGCCACTTCTTTCGGGATAAGGCAGCGATCGCTACTGTGCCTACTATTCCTAAGAGCGATGATGGTTCTGGTGTTGATTTAGTGTTGGTGTTAGTGGTAAACAGGTAGGCTGAACCACTTTTGGAGCCGTTGTCGTCGTCTCCAGGGGCACCTATTAGGGTTGTGTTATTGCTTAGAGCTACTGAGAATCCAAAGGAGTTATGTGCAGAACCGTCGGACGCAGTCAATTTCTGGAGCAAACTGCCGGTAGTAGTGTCAAATAGGTAGGCTGAACCACTGTCTGTTCCGTTGTTGTTGTCGTCTTTGTAGGAACCTATCAGGGCTGTGCCATCGCTTACAGCTACTGAGTATCCGAACCAGTCGCTAACAGAACCGTCTGGTGCGGTTAATTTGTGGAGTAAGTTGCCAGTAGTAACATCAAATAGATAGGCTGAACCACTGTTTCCTCCCTTGTCGTCATCCCAGTAGGAACCTATTACGGCTGTGTTATCGCTTACATCTACTGAGAATCCGAAGTGATCATTTGCAGCACCGTCTGGTGCGGTTAATTTGTGGAGAAAATTGCCAGTAGTAATATCAAATAGGTAGGCTGAACCACTGTTTGTTCCATTATCATCGTCTGCGTAGGAACCAATTAGGGCTATGTTACCGCTTACAGCTACTGACCTTCCGAAGTAGTCATATCTAGAACCGTCGGGTGCAGTAAATTTCTGGAGCAAACTGCCAGTAGTCGTGTCAAATAGGTAGACTGAACCACTGTCTGTTCCGTTGTTGTTGTTGTCTAAGTGGGAACTAATCAGAGCGAAGTTATCACTTAGAGCTACTGAGTATCCGAAGTAGTCGCCAATAGAACCATCGGGTGCAATAAATTTGTGGAGCAAACTGCCAGTAGTAGTGTCAAATAGGTAGGCTGAACCACTATTTGTTCCATTGTCGTCGTCGAAGTGGGAACCTATCAGGGCTGTATTATTGCTTACAGCTACTGAGAATCCGAAGTAGTCCTCACGATAACCGTCGGGTGCGGTAAATTTCTGGAGCAAACTACCAGTAGTAGTATCAAATAGGTAAGCTGAACCACTGTTGTATCCATTGTCGTCGTCTTTGTAGGCACCTATCAGAGCTGTGTTATTGGTTAGAGCTACTGAATGTCCGAAAAAGTCATGTGCAGAACCGTCGGGTGCGGTAAGTTTCAGATCAAAAGCGTTAGCGGGAGCTGTAAAAGCAAGGAGGGTTAAGAGCTGGAAGAAGGCTCTTTTACCAATTTTGTTTAGGTTAGTTGCTTGGCTCTTAATTACTGGTTTTTGATGGTGCATATCTAGTTAGTTCTCAATTATCTTTGTTTTTTATCGTTTTGCTCAGTCGTTTAGTTATGTCTATAGAATTAGAGTTGTCACTTTATGAGTTCAAAAATCCTACAAACTTTTGCTATGTAGGCACTAGCTATTGCTGCCTAAAAAAGCCAGGAATTATAACTTTTTCTCGTTTTGAGAAACTTTTTCGGTTATCTGCACACGTGTAAAATTAGAATAACATTTTATTTAGGCAAGAGGCAATAGCTTATGCCAAAACTTTACCAAAACTTTAAATTCAAGTAGTATCACGGAGTTCCTGAGATTGCTTCCTTCCACGGAGTGACCGTCGCAATGACTAGGGTATAGTAATTATCAGGTCTAACTTCTAACTTCAAATGTCACTCCTTCATACAAAAGTTTATAGGACTCAATACTTTCTAAAGCGATCGCCTCCCCCGCTTCATAATAATTACACAACTACATTTTCCCCTCTCTTCGACGATAAATTTCCACTGAATTTGATTCCGAGTCTACCAATACATATTCCTGCAAACTAGGAATTTGACGATAATATTTAAACTTATCGCCGCGATGCAGATATCTTTTTAGTCATCTTTAGATGACTTCTGCTGTGAGCCAAGAAATAAATTTCTTGGCGGATGACAAAGCTACGCAAATACCTCATGGATACCAAGATACCAAGGATTAAAATCCTTGGCTGATAGCTTAAGTCATCTAAAGATGACTAATTTATTTATAGATACCAAGGATTAAAATCCTTGGCTGATAGCTTAAGTCATCTAAAGATGACTAATTTATTTGTAGATACTTGGTACAGTTATACAAACTAAGTTGATCACAAATTCATAGGATCGACATCCACAGTCAAACTCACCCCAGGAGGACAAAGATTACTCAACTTAGTCAAATCTGGTACATCCTCACATCCAGGCAATAACTTTAACAAAATCTGCCACCGATAACGATTAGCCACTCTAGCAATAGGAGCAGGTGCAGGACCTAATAAATCATATTTACCTTCTTCCGCTTTTTCCATCAAAACACTCCCTAACTTTTGAGCAGTTACCGCTACCTCAGTCGGGTCATAACTACTCAAACGCAACAAAATTAACCTCCCATAAGGAGGATAGTTTAGTTCTGCTCGTTGTTGTAATTCAGTCTCCACAAAAGACTCATAATCATTACGTTGCACTGCTTGAATCACAGGATGTTCGGGAGTATAAGTCTGAATAATTACTCGCCCTGGGTTATCTCCACGGCCAGCACGTCCCGCTACTTGCAACAACGTTTGAAAAGCACGCTCATTAGCACGATAATCTGAAAAATGTAGTAACCCATCAGCAGAAACAACTCCTACTAATGTTACCTGGGCTAAATCTAAACCTTTGGTCAACATCTGAGTACCGATTAATAAATCTGCTTCTCCATTAGCAAATTGAGTTAACAATATTCGGTGTGCATCTTTGGTGCGAGTAGTGTCGCTATCATATCTAATACATCGTAAATCTGGAAACTGTCTATTTAACTCTTGAGTTACCTTTTGAGTACCGCTGCCAAAAAATTTAAAGAAAGGAGAATCACATTCCGGACAACGTTGGGGTTGTAGTTGGGTGTAATTGCAGTAATGACAACGTAACAGTTGGGTTGCGCCTTCGTGGGTATAATGATAGGAAAGTGAAACATCACAGTGGGGACATTCCATTACATAACCGCAACTACGACAAGACACAAATGTACTATGGCCGCGACGGTGGATGAATAAAATGCCTTGTTGTTTTGTTTCTTGTAACTGTTGCAGTGCTTCTTGTAGGGGATAGCTGAACATTGTGCGGTTTCCCTGTCGCAGTTGTTGGCGCATATCAATTATTTCTACGGGTGGCATCGGTCGTGAGTGAACGCGCTCTGGTAGTGACAGGTAATAGGTTTTAGGTGTGAGGTTTTGGGTTTTAGGTTTTGGGGAAACATTTTCATCTACATTTTCTGGTAGATTAGGAGATGCTTGACTCAGGTTTTCTGGGTGGTATTCTCTTGTTTCCAACCAACTTTCTAAAGAAGGTGTTGCGGAACCTAATATTAAGGGGCAGTTTTCCAGCTCTGCTCGCCATTTCGCTACAGTGCGAGCATGATAACAAGGGGCGGGGCGGTCTTGTTTGAAACTATTATCGTGTTCTTCGTCTAATACTATTAAACCTAGTTTTGGTAATGGGGCAAAGATGGCAGAGCGAGTGCCAATAATAACTTGAGGAATACCCCATGTCATATTACGCCAGGTATCGTAACGTTCGCCCGGAGACAGAGCGCTATGGTAAACGTAGACTTTTTTGCCGAAACGAGCGCGAAATCTATCGGTGAGTTGGGGTGTTAGACCAATTTCGGGAACGAGTACAAGAGCAGATTTGCCACTTTCAAGAATAGGAGCGATCGCTTGTAAATATACTTCTGTTTTCCCAGATCCCGTAACTCCATGCAACAATATTTGAGCAAATTCTTGTATTTCGGTAATAGTTGTTAATGCTTCTGCTTGATAGGGGGTGAGCATTTTGATTTCATCTCTGATATTGCCCCTACCTTCTTCTCGTCGCAACACCTCCTGTGCTTCTATGATGACACAGCCTTTTTCTTCTAGTTTTCTGACTACAGAAGAATTGGTTTTGCAACTGTTAAGCAATTCAGTTAACCATGTTTCCCCACCGTTTCGCCGTAGCACTTCCATAACTTCTTGTTGACGTGGGGTTAAATCCTTGGGTAAGTTTTGAACAACTAAAGTTACAGCTTGTCTCAATTTTGGTTTTGGAGGAGAAGGAGGTTCGAGATAACTTTCTACCCAACCTCGTTGGAGTAAATCTTTTAATCCTCTGTTAGCACCTTTGACTTGACGTTGGATATATTGCCAGGTGTAATCTTTGGTTTTGGAATTTTGCAGAGTTTCCAGAATTTTTTTAGCGGTAGCATTGAGAAAGATTTCTGCACCTGTTGGTATTGCTTCTTCTATAATGCGGATGCGTCGTTGACTACGTTTGAGTAACCCTGGTGGCAAAGCAGTGCGAATAACTCTAATAATAGGTGTTTGATAATAACTAGCAACTTTTTCTATAAGTTGCCAATAAGTGGGAGGGAAAAAACCTCTAGTAATAATGTCCGATACATTTTTGATGCGCTCCCTCGTTAACCCTTCTGGTAGTTGGGAGGTTTTACGAATAGCGATCGCTCCTACCTGTTGACTGCCAAAAGGTACTGTTAAAATGTCTCCTGGTTGAATGTCCAGTTCGGGAGGTATTTTGTAAGTAAATAATTTTTCCTCTTCTTCAGCATCATCTGTTGAAGTTTTGAAAGGAACATCAACTAAAGCTTCCACCCACTCTTGCGACTCTTGAGGATGGTTGTTTGTGTAAGACGATCCAGGTTCAGCCAATATTGGTTTTGAGAGTGCTTGAGTAGTTTGGGACATCTTTTCAAATTAACTAGGGGACAAGTAGGGTACTTTACAAAAGAACTAGGAGGTAAACCAGTTGCGGGCAAGATGCCTGCACTACAAAGACTTTACCATTTATATTTATACCTCATCTACCTGCAATCTGCTGA
>NZ_JAAHHG010000621.1 GCF_010692555.1 Okeania sp. SIO3B5
TGATAGCTTATGGTTGGCTCATCAAAATATGATATAAATTTATACTAATAGATTGCAGACCAGAAGCAATAGATTCCATTAATACTTCACCAGTTCCATCTGAATGAAATTTATATATCAATACCCTGTCAGCTTTGAGAAATTTTCTGACTTCATCTACTGTATTTTTGAGGATATCATTAAGGTTTAATGACTGACGTATTCGTTCTTGAATAAAGGTCATTAATTGCGATCTTTCTGTTTGCTTTCTTAATTCCTTAACGAGTTGATTGATTTGCAAAATTCGACGGACTCGCTGACGTAAAACCACTAATTGAATTGGTTTAGTAATATAATCTACTGCACCAACAGTAAAGGCAAGATCGATAGATTCTTGATCTTCAAGAGTAGTAATCATTAATACTGGAGTCCGATAGAGTAAAGGGTTACTATCTAGTTCTGGATCTAGGGAAAAATCATTTGATAAATTTTTACTAAAAAGTTCTTGTAATTTTATACAGCAGGTAAAGCCATTCATTTCTGGCATCATTGCATCTAGGAGAATTAGGTCTGGTATTTGAACACTACACATTTCTAAGCATTGCTGACCATCTTTTGCTTCTATTATTTGATACCCTTCTTGGTGTAATGCCTTATTAAGTAAATAACGGGTAGATTGTTCATCATCGACTACCATAATTACAGTAGAATTATTGTTTGAATGCTTTGAATTCATAAAAATTTCATTAAAAAATACTAATAGTTAATTGTAATTTGACTAAATATTTCCTGCAATATATTTTGCAGTTGTGATTGTTTAATTGGTTTATTTAATAAAGCTGCAAAATTTAGTTCTTGGAGCAAACTTTTGTCTGGGGATTTACCAATAGGAGTTAACATAACTAATGGTAAAGATTGATATTTAGGTATCTCCCTAATAGCAGTAGCAGTTGCTATTCCATCCATTTCTGGCATTTGCATATCAATAATGATTAAGTCAAAATTTTGATTTTGGTTAACATTTTCATGTTGGAGGATATCTATTGCTTCAACACCTGATGCTACACCATGAGCTAAAATTCCCCACTGACTTAACAGGTTAGTTAAAATCTGTAAGCAAGTAGAATTATCATCTACAATTAATAATCGTTTTTTACCGAATTTAGGTATAGAATTCAATAGACTTTTCACATTCTTATCAACTTTTACAATTAGGGTAAAATAGAAGGTAGATCCTATTCCTTCTTGACTTTCAACCCACATTTTACCACCCATCATCTCGCAAAGACGTTTACTGATAACTAATCCTAATCCTGTGCCTCCATATTCTCTAGTTGTGGAACTATCTACTTGACTAAATGGTTGAAATAATTTATGCATTTTGTCTCTGGGAACCCCAATTCCAGTATCTTTGACAAAGATGGTTATTTCATACAAATTATTGTCTATATTTTGTTGATTGCTTTTTGATGAATCTGTTATTTTGTTAGCTGAAACATTAACTAATACTTCTCCCTTTTGTGTAAATTTAATCGCGTTAGAGAGAAGATTAACTAATATTTGACGTACTCTTATTTCATCTCCTAAAATCATACTTGGAGTATCATCTTCAAGTAAATAAGCTAATTCAATATTTTTATTTACTGCCTTAATAGCTAATAAGTCAATACACTTTTCTACACATAATCTTAAATTAAAAGGTTTTTCCTCCAAATCTATTTTATTGGACTCTATTTTGGAGAAGTCAAGAATATCATTAATAATTCCTAGTAAAAGAATACTACAATCATGGACATCATTCAAATATTCTTGCTGTTCTGAATTTAAGTCACTATCAAATAACAAAGAAGTCATCCCAATTATTCCATTCATTGGAGTCCGAATTTCATGGCTGATCGTAGCCAAAAATTCACTTTTAGCTTTATTCGCCACTTCTGCTGCTTGTCTTGCTTGTTGAAGAGCAATATTTTGTTCGGCAAGTTGTTGACGTTGGTAAGTTTCTTGCTCCAATAAATTTGCATGGGCGAGGGCAATTCCTACTTGTTGGGCAACATCTTCTAGTAGTTTAATTTCATCTTTTGTCCAAGTACGGTAATGATCGCATTGATGCAAGCAAATAATCCCATTGGGTTCACCCTGATAAGAGGTGCGAACCATTAACATAGATTTTAATCCTATGGAAATACATATTGATACTGAAACATTTGTTTGTAACAGGGGTTCTGTATAAACATTATCAGAGGCGATCGCTTTATCTTGTTCTAGAAGCTTTCCTATGTATGGATTATCTACTACTGGCATATCTAAATCCATGATTGATTGATATCCTTCTTCTAAATACTCGGCTACAAATGGCACTTTTAATACTGCCCCTGCTTTATAGGAATGAATGATGCAACGGTTGACGAGAAAAGCTTGGCCTATTTGTTTTGCAGTAGTATCAAATATTCTCTGTGCATCTAAACTTTGGCGAATATCTTGAGTAATTTGTCTTAATAGAAGACTACGTTGTAATTGTTGTTGTAGTGCTAAGTGAGTTAAATTTTGTTCAATTGCACTAGCGAGAATATTCGTCACTGACTGTAAAAAGTGAAGATCGTCAAGAGTGAAGGTATGTTTTTGAGTAGCATAAGCTGCTAATATTCCTACTGATTGATGATTTCCCGGAATAACTAAACTGATACCACTGACAATGCCTTGGTTTAACAAGTGTTTAAAGTCTGGATACTCTGAAATTCTAGTTTTGAGGTCTTCAATAATAACTGGTTTTTCTGCAGCTAAAGTATGAGCAATAATAGAATCAAAAGCCTTATTAACAACTGGTTGATCTATCAAAGTTTTTGCTTTATTCACACTAGCTTTCATTTCCCAAGTTTGAGTATCTGATGAGTATTCCCAAATTTGACAATGGTCTAGTTTTAGAGTTTGACAAACTAGGGACACTGCTTCTGACATTAGCTGAAATAAGGAAATATTTTGTAAAGCACGTTGACCTAATTTTGCTAATGCTGCTGCTGCTGAAGCTTGAATAGCTAATTTTTGTTCTGCTTGTTTGCGTTCATAAAGTGCAGCTTGCTGTTCGCTAATATCCCGCAAAATTATCGTAAACACAGTTTCATCTTTTAATTCTAATTGTGAAATTGATGCCTCTGCTGGAAATTCTGTATCATCTTTTCGCCTAGCAATAACTACAGCTAGTCTATGTTTTGTTTGATGATTTTTTACTTCTAGAGAGTTGTTAAATTTTGACTCTTGCCAAACAATTAATTCACTAAGCGATCGCCCCACAGCTTCCTGATTTGTATAACCAAATATTTTTTCTGCTCCTTGGTTAAACATTTGAATAATTCTATTTCTATCTACTGAAATAATTGCATCTTCCGCCATATCTAAAATACCTGCTAAACGAGCTTCAGAATTTTTTAGAGCTTCAGAAAATGCTATGCGTTCATGTATTTCATTTTCTAGCTTTTGATTTAAAAGATTTAAATCTGCTGTCCGTTTGTTTACTCTAGCTTCCAAACTAGCATTCAGGATATTAATTTTTTCTTCAGCTAAAATACGTTCTCTAATTTGCTTTTCTAGTTCCTCATTAGTTACTTCTAATTGTATAAAATCAGGTATTGTTAAAAGTTTCCGAGCTAAACGAATTAGAAATATTACTGTAACAATACCAACTATTACTGTAGAAGCTTTAACTAATCCTAATAGACCATGATGAGGATACCGTAGAGTCCAAATTTTTTGACTGTAAGAAAGACCACTAAAAATCATCAAAATTGCAAACATCCAAAAAGTTAAATTGAATGGCATACTTGGTCGTTTAATCAAACAGTAAGTAAGTATTAGTGCAATAAAATAATAGGCCAGTGCTATCAATAAATCGGATGTTAAATGAAATAACATTAGAAAGACACCCGAACTCATAGTTATGAGAAATACCTCTGACATATAATACCCCTCCTGATATACTAACTACTATTATTTAATCAAATCCTAAGCCGCAATTGCAAATAGAACTTTCTAGTTTTGCTATGCGGAAGTTAAAAGTCAAAAGTATTGATTTGTAATTAATAATTATTAATTATTAATTATTAATTATTAATTGTTGAATGTACTTCAGTCAACCAAGAAACACTATATAATTTTGATTATTATCTAGAAAAAATCTAAAACTAAGTCAAAATGCTTAATACTCCAATCCAAGTAGCAATTACTTTAGGAACTCGCCCCGAAGCTATAAAATTAGCACCAGTTATCCAACTTTTTCAAAGTTCTCCAGATTTTAAAACTCAGGTAATTTTAACTGGACAACATCGAGAAATGGTAACACAGGTAATGAAATTATTTGAAATTAGTCCAGATCGGGATTTAGCAATTATGCAAACTCGGCAAACATTAACAGATATTATGTGTCGAAGTTTGCAAGGATTAGAAGCGTTATTTCTAAAGTTACAGCCTCAATTAGTATTAGTCCAGGGAGATACTAGCACTGCTTTTGCGGCTGCCTTAGCTGCATTTTATCAAAAAATTCCTGTTGGTCACATCGAAGCAGGTTTACGAACTAATGATTTATTGAATCCCTATCCTGAAGAAGCAAACCGCCGTTTAATTTCTCAGATAGCTCAATTACATTTTGCTCCTACCAGTTTAGCTGTAGAAAACTTGCACAAATCTGGAGTATTAGGGGAAATTCATCAAACAGGAAATACGGTAATTGATGCTTTATTAAAAGTAGCAAAAACTCAACCTAAATGTGATATTTATGGTTTAGATTGGAGCGAATACAGAGTAATATTAGCAACTGTTCATCGGCGCGAAAATTGGGGAGAACCTTTGACAGAAATTGCTCAAGGATTTATCAAAGTTTTAGATAAGTTTCCTGATACAGCTTTAGTTTTACCTCTTCATAAAAACCCTACAGTTAGAGAACCTTTAAAAGCTATTTTAGAAAGTCATCCTAGAGTATTTTTAGAAGAACCTTTTGATTATAGTGAATTAGTAGGAGCAATTCATAATTGTTATTTAGTATTAACTGATTCTGGTGGTTTACAAGAAGAAGCTCCGAGCTTAGGAAAGCCTGTTTTAGTATTACGAGAAACAACAGAAAGACCGGAAGCAATTATGGCAGGAACTGCTAAACTTGTAGGTACTGATTCAACTAATATTATGGCTGCTACTGCAGAATTGTTGAGTGATGTTACTAAGTATGAAAAAATGGCAATGGCAATTAATCCTTTTGGTGACGGTTATGCCTCAGAAAGAATTATGAAGATTGTGAAAAATTATTTTGGTTAGGCTATTTTTGTTTTGGTTAGAGATTTCGGTGGTGGTAGCAAGGAAGCATTGGTAGTGTGGGGAATGGGGAGTGTGGGAGATGGGGAGATGGGGAGATGGGGAGATGGGGAGATGGGGAGATGGGGAGATGGGGAGATGGGGAGAGGGGGAGATGGGGAGA
>NZ_JAAHHG010000622.1 GCF_010692555.1 Okeania sp. SIO3B5
GTGAAGTTAATAAGTTAGAGTTTAAGACCACCCAAGCTTTAGCTGCTATATGCAAAGGCCAAGGAGGTAGACAGAAAGCAGCGGTCAATAAATATGGATACCCCATCAGGTACAACCCACTAAAACCTATAAAAGGTTGGAATAGTGGAGATTTAGCGTTGAACATTGAAACAGGGGAAGTAGGTAGAGTTAATCCTCGCTCAAAGTCAAATAGTTTTAACTTCACCGTGCCAGGACAGAAAGCTAAAAGTGTTCATGTCAGCACATTAAAAGTTGTACATAAAAAAGACGGTTATACCTATACATTTTGTCCACAGTTGTCCATCAATGTCGAGGAAAATGCCGTCTAAAACTTAACAGAAAAATACTATTGACTTTTGACTTTTGACTTCCACGTAGCGGCACTACTTGCTCTGGAAAAACCTACCCAGTCAAATCAAATACCATTAAGCAATTTGCCCATTTGCTAACTCTTTGGGCGTTAACTTCCTCAATTTCTTTTTCCTTTAACAATATGTCTGAGCTTCCTTTCACCCTAGACCAATTACGCATTCTCAAGGCGATCGCTGCTGAAGGTAGTTTTAAACGAGCTGCCGATAGTTTGTTTGTTTCTCAACCAGCAGTTAGTTTACAGGTGCAAAATTTAGAGCGACAGTTGAATGTACCTTTATTCGACCGGGGTGGCCGCCGGGCACAATTAACTGAAGCTGGTCATTTGCTACTTACTTATGGTGAGAAAATATTATCTTTGTGCCAAGAAACTTGCCGAGCTATTGAGGATTTACAAAATCTTCAGGGTGGTACTTTAATTGTTGGTGCTTCTCAAACTACTGGTACTTATTTACTGCCCCGAATGATTGGGATGTTTAGACAAAAATATCCTGATGTGGCTGTGCAGTTACACGTTCATTCTACTCGTCGTACTGCTTGGAGTGTGGCTAATGGACAAATAGATTTAGCTATTGTTGGGGGTGAAGTTCCTCCAGAGTTACAGGAGTCTTTGGAGGTTATACCTTATGCTGAGGATGAGTTGGCTTTAATTTTGCCTGTTTCTCATTCTTTGGCAGAAAAGGAGACTATTCAAAAGGATGATTTGTATCACTTAAATTTTATTACTCTAGATTCTCAATCTACTATTCGTAAGGTTATTGACCAGGTATTATCCCGTAGTGGTATTGATACTCGCCGTCTGAAAGTGGAGATGGAATTAAATTCAATTGAGGCAATTAAGAATGCTGTTCAATCTGGTTTAGGAGTAGCTTTTGTTTCTGTTTCAGCTATTGAGAAAGAGTTACAAATTGGAGTTTTGACTACGGCTAAAATAGATCAGATAGTTGTTAATAGAATATTATCGGTTATTTATAATCCTAATCGCTACCGTTCTAAAGCTGCTGAGGCTTTTAGTAAAGAAATTTTACCTTTGTTTTCTAGTCTAAATTTTGATCCAGATAATATTAAACCTTTATCTAAAGAAATACAGCCTATAGAGATAATGACTAATAATGTTAGTGATACTTGAATATAGCAGTTCCCAAAAAGCTTTAAGTTATAATTCAAAAGTCATGCATTCAAAAGTCAAAAGTAATAATTTTTAATTCAAAAGTCATGCATTCAAAAGTCATGCATTCAAAAGTAAGAATTTTTAATTCAAAAGTAAGAAGTAAGAAATAAGAAGTAAATTATAGTGGTCAATAGGAGTCAAGGATAAGGAGTCAGGAGACAACCCACCCCTCGCCCCTCCCAGGAGAGCTATGCTTTATAAACATCTTTCTTAACATAAAACTTGACAAAAATATCATTTGATGTATTACATCCTGAAAGCTCCTAGTGTCGTTGCGATCGCAACGACAAAAAATAACTTTTAGGAGTATACAAGTTAGTCAATTTGTCAAAGCTTGTAAAACCAACAAAATGCTCGTAAGCTTTTGATAATAGGCATTATCCACTTTTGTAAAGAATTTTGCTTATAAAGCATAGCCCTGGAGAGGAGGGGAAGACAGGAGACAGAATTTTAGAAGAAAATCATAGCTGCCGTAATTGAGTAATCAATTAAGCAAGTATTTATGCTTAATTATTTACTCGGAATTTGATGAACGAAAAAAGTAATTAGGGTTTGCTGATTAAATCTCAAAGTATTGACTGATATTGTTTTTAGCCTTTTTAGGTACGAATAAAATGCTAATTTTTAGGTGGTAATGGTTCAAAAATCTAGGATTTTCAGCAAGATAGGAGAAGAAAACCAAGGGAAGATTTTTCTAGCTACCTCTTCTATAATTCTCGTTACTCCTGTTTGCGGAGCATTCCGTAGGAAATTCACCGATTCTGTTTGCGTTTGCGTAGCATCCCGTAGGGAAGCATGACAAACGGAAATTCTGGCTCCTACCCTGACAAAAAGACTTTTTCAGCAAGCCCTAATTAAGATGATTTGCATAGTATAAATACCTACCAAGCTACGGGTTCATATACTACTTTTCATGTTACAAATTGACGTGCGGAATGTGGGTTCTAACTTCTAACTTCTAACTTCTAACTTTTGACTTTTGACTTTTGACTTATAACTTATAACTTCGTTAACTCCCCAAACTATATATCGCATTTATACTTGAGAAATAGTATTAGATATTTTTTTTACATAATTAATAACTTCTGGAAAAAAAATCAAAAAATCTGACTCAATTTCAGCATAATTTTTAATCAGCTCATTTCCCGCAGTAGCAAGATTATTTTCTCTCTTCAAACGTTTAGATAAACGGACAAAAGTCAAGTTAATTCCTGATAAATTTTTGTAAGAACTAAGCCAATTCTCAGATATGATTTTCGGTAATATTTTTTGTAATTTATCAGGTAAAATTTCCTGATTTTCCTGCAAAATAATATATATTTTTTGCACAAATATATCTAAGTTTTCATGAGCAAATAAATTCCAGTGATTAGCTAAAAAATGGTCGTAACAAATATCAATAATTATTCCTGCTAAACGTCTATGACTATTACTAATACGATTTTTACTTCTTAAATATATTGGATGAGTATCAGTAAAGCAATCAACTTGACGATGAGTTTTGATTCCTTGAATAATTTCATGGCTATAAATAGTTTCATATTGTTCTAGATACCCTTTGACAAAATCACCTAATAGATTTCCTATTTGTGATTCAGGAGTATTTTTAGCTAAAAATAAATGAGCTAGATAGTTCATAATGTGGATAATTATCTGTGCAAAATTAATTTAACATTTGTCAGTAGGGAGTAGAGAGTAGGGAGTAGGGAGTAGACATTTCCTCCAGTAGATAAGATACCTGCACTGGGAACATTGAATTGTTCATATTTGTACTTCATATACAACCGAATATGCTGTATTTTTTCTTACCTATCTAAGCTGACTAATATTGCTTGTAAGCATTTCCTGCGGACTGCTGAATGCTGAAAAGCTTGCTCCCTTGCCCTTAAAGTCAAATGAATCTAAATTATAATAATTAAACTACTCTAGATTTTTCCGAAGCTCTTTCATAAGTTAAATGGATTTTTACCATGGCAAACACTTTAGAATCTATTATTAATCTACCAAAGCTAAATTCTGAATCTACCCTCAGAGAATTACCACTGACTGATTTTCAAGTAAGTCCGATGACTTCCCTAGAATTAGTTGAATATCACTTTAATGAACAACCTGATTTACCTGGGGTTATAGTCGCTTCCGATGAAAAGTTTTTTGGCATGATTTCTCGGCGCTACTTCCATGAACAAATGAGTTCTCCTTATGGAAGAGAACTATTTATCAAACGTCCTATTCAATATTTTTTAAAAGCAACTCCAACTAAATATTTAGATAACTGTTTGGTATTACTTGCTGAAGGAAAGATTAATTTGGCTGTACAAATAGCACTAAATCGTTCTGAAGAAAATGTTTATGAACCCCTTGTAATTAAAATTGTAAACAAAAAAAATCCTGTTTTTTCTACTTATTTTTTACTGAATTTTCAAACTTTAATCCTGGCTCAATCCTATCTACTTAAAGAAGTCAATGATGAGTTATATCACCACAAAAAGTCTGCTAAAAATTATTTGATTCAGCTCAAATATAAACAGCAAAAACTCCAACAAAAGACAGCAGCATTACGAGCGCAAAAACAAGAGATTTTAATTAGACACAAGTTATTAGAAATACAGCAAAATGACATAATTAGTCAATCGGAACAAATTCATGACCTGAACCACAGATTGAAAGAAATTGCTGGTTTTATTTCTCAGGAAGGAAAAAAAGCATTTTATGCAACATTTGAAGAAGTACAAAAAATTAACAAAAATATGGACGAAATTGTTAATATTGGCTACTTGTTTACCAATGAACTCAAACTAATTAACTCTACATCTCATCAAATTGAAACAGTTAGTAAACAAGCCAAGCATTTGGCAATACAAGCTGCTATTGTTGCTGGTCATTCAAATTCTGAACTTGGTGGTTTTAGTCATATTACTAATGAGATTGGAAAATTGGTGAATGAAACCTCACAAGCAGGTCGTCAAATGAATTTAGTAGCTAATAACTTAATGATGAAAATTTCTGAACTTAACAATTTAGCTGAAACTGGTAAGCAAATTGTTAAGTCTCTAGTAGAAAATAATCAACGTTCTGAAGCAACATTAGATGAGTTAGAAAAATTAGTTCAACAACCAAATTTGGAGCAATCGGAAGTAAATTCGTCTGCTGTTACAGAATTTAGCAAAGTTAATGATATTTCTCAAGAAAATCTGGATCGAGATCGAAATATAGTCAATAACTATAAAGAAAAGTGTGAGGAAAAAAATACAGATATTTCTGAATTGCAAATGCAAATATTGAATAATAAAAAAGATAAGGAAAATTTGATACAACAAATTCGTTCTACTTTAAAGAAAAAAAAATTTTGATATTTAGTTAGATTAAGTAGAAAAAAAATAACTAACTTAATGGCATATTTAGTCAGAGTCTCAGTGAATCTTCAATAATTAACAATTCCTCAAACTCTACCTATATTTATATCAATTTCATAAAATATTGTTACAGTGACGACACAGGCAACAGGCAACAGGCAACAGGGAAAGAAAAACATAAATATTAAAGAGGAAAAAAAGTGAAAAATTTAGAATTTATGGAATTTATGATTTTTTCTTTTAGGAATAAATCACAAATTAAGATGTAACTATCTTTTTTGAATTTGGTATTATTTAATTTTCTAGAAAGCGCTATGCCCTAGGGAACAGGGAACAGGAAATAGCAAACTGTAATACCAATTTTAAAAAAGAATGTGACGAATAGTCAGAGCGATAAAAAGACTTTACAGGAAATGTCCCTTTGACTAAAAAGATAGTTTATGCCCTAAAAAATGGTATTAAAGACATTCCCATACGACTCCTGACTCCTGACTCCTGACTCCT
>NZ_JAAHHG010000623.1 GCF_010692555.1 Okeania sp. SIO3B5
AGTACCCCTGTTTTCCCCTAAGAATGCTCAAAAATTGAGTATTTGAGTAAGAATTGGGTAGACTTGGGCCTGGGATAATTTTTCCTTTGTATGTCTTCTACAACCCCTGATTCCTCTTGACTCTTGACTCTTGAGTTTTCACTACTCCCTACTCCCTACTCCCTACTCCCTGTCGAGCGCAAAAAGACTTTTTCAGCAAACCCTAATTAATGAGACTTGATATTAGATAATTATATCATGTCCGGTAGCATCGGAGCGTGTATAAAGTTAAGGTGGCACTCTTGAGAAAACCTTCTGTCTCCTGCCTCCTGCCTCCTGCCTTCCTTCCACCAAAGTCTAATTATTCAACCGGACATGATATTATATCTATTATTTTTACCGAAAAATTCAGGTATAAAGCCTCTCAATTCATGGATAAAAAAGCGGTCGAGGGATGGCGAGGTCCCCTCGCCATATCCAATCGACCAAGAGAAGAAAAAAAATCCTTTGATACAATCCTTTTATTTATAAGAAGAGGTATTATAAGAAGAGATAATTCTAAATTCTTAATTCTAAATTCTTAATTCTTGAATTTTTGCCTATTTTTTTCTTCAATGTCTGTTTATTCTTCCTTCTTCCCTCTACTTCCTTCTTCCTTCTGAACACAAAAATCACTAATCCAACCTCGCTGTACAAATAATGGAAGTAATGAACCGACATCAACTTGAGGTTCAATATCAGCGACTTTTTCGCAGACAATTTCAAATGGATAATTCCCTTGAAAAATCTTTAGTAATTCCCATTCTTCATTGTTTGGTAAATCAATTCGCATATCATAACCCTGTCGCCACAAAAATATTTTTACTCCACCTTCATCTAGACTTACCATTTTATCATCTTGATAATCGGGTTGATTGACTTGCCAAATTCTATGAATAGGATAAATAGACTCTAATAAGACACTATTTTTCGGTAAATTCAAAATCAACTCTCCCCATTTTTCTTGAGGAATTTCACCCAAAGCTTGAAAATCTAAACCCTTTGTATCTTCACCGCAAAAAACTCGATGCCAATGCCATTCTAAACGTGCTATATCTGGCAGATATGGTAAATGTTTTACTGGTGGAAAATCTACAAGAAAATCTGCAAACTCTTCTCCATAATCTCCTAAATCTGATGATAAACAAGGAAACTGATTAATAAATTTTAATGCAGTTGCTTCAAAAAACTTTTCCCCCACTAACTGACATAACACAGGATAAATTGACATTAATGTATTACTCAAATTTCCAACAACATTACCCCTGTAAATTGCCAAACCTTCCGCAGGTGTTAAATTATTTGGTGCCTTAATATGTTTGCTTAATTCTTCTATACTAATACTGTCTTTTTTCCATACAGCTTGGAGAAATAAATTTTGTAGAGTAATATTTTCCATTACTAAATAATTAATAATTAAATAATTCAGATTCAAAGCCTCCCCTTTCAAGGGGAAAAAATTAACGAAGTCAGAAGTTAGAAGTTATACCAATTTGATAAATGTTTGCTACAAATAGCTAGAGTATTTCTTAGAATCCAGAATTCAGAATCCAGAATTCAGAATGGATAAATTTAATACCATTTTTGATGTTGTAAATTATCTTTTTCGTCAAATAGACTTTATTTGAAAGTTTATTTATGATTCTTATTATTCGTAACATTCTTTTTTCAAAATGGTATTATAAGTCAGAAGTTAACCCACCCCTAACCTCTCCTTGGAGGGGAAGTAGGGCATTTGAGCTTCGCTCCAAAAATATTTCGCCTTAAAAGGTGGGGTTTTAGACCCATATTATTTTGATAAATTTTTTCCTTAAAGGTCTTATCTCTTCCTAAAAGGGAGAGGTAATTATTAATTATTAATTATTAATTATTAATTAATAAATTGACCTTTTGTAACAAATTGTCAGCCTTATTTGCTTCTGCCATTAACACTTCAAAACTCGGAATATCTGTATCCCATTCTATTAAAGTAGGTACACTGCCAAACCTTGTTAAAGCTTCTTCATACAACTCCCAAACTGGAGGATGTACGGGATAACCATGGGTATCTAATAGATAATTTTCCTTTTCTTCGTAACCTGCTAAATGAATTTCTTTAACCCTTGTTAATGGGATACCATCCAGATATTTTAGAGGGTCAATTCCATTATTTATAGCATTAACATAAAGATTATTTATATCCAGAAGTAAGTAACAGTCAGCTTTTTTTACTAATCCCTCAATAAACTCCCATTCCGACATAGTTGAATCTGTAAAAGTTAAATATGGAGAAGGATTTTCAATCAAAATTTGTCTACCTAAAAATTCTTGTACTTGTAGGATACGCGATGCCACAAAATCCATTACCTTTTCTGTATAAACAAGCGGAATTAGATCGTTAAGATAGTGACCACTGACAGATATCCAAGATAAATGATCGGATATTAGAGCAGGTTCAACTTTTGCTGCTAAATTTTTTATGCGAGTTAAATAATCTAAATTTAATGGGTCTGTTGAACCCAAAGACATTCCTACTCCATGTAAGGTTACAGGATAATCTTGACGAATTTTTTCTAAATAAAATAATGGTAAACCACCAGCACATAAATAGTTATCTGATAAAACTTCAAACCAATTTATTTTCGGTTTTTGAGTCAGAATATATTGATAGTGAAGTGAACGTAAAGCAATTCCTGCACCTTTAATTGATGATGACTGAATGTAGGGTAAATCTCCCTTACTTTGCCACTTTGGATTAACATCAAATTCTAGTTTTTGAGATTCTATTTCTGTTGTCATAAGCTGTTTTTATTTAAGAAGGAAGAAGTAAGAAGGAAGAAGGAAGAAGGAAGAATAAAAGACCGAATAACTGGAAAAATTGATTGGGCTGAAAAGTTGTCGCCCCACATCTACAAACCCCAATTGAGTGGATATCATATTTGTAAAAACACTTTTTTCCTATTCCCTATTATACCAATTCCCAGGCATTAGTGCTATACTTGCGCAATACTTCAGTTATCAACTAATTAGCAGAAGTCGAATCACTTTTTTGCTAATTTTAGCTCATTTAATATTCATTATTCTTATGTTTTTTTCTCCCCCACTCCCCTACTCCCCTATTTCCCCTCCTGGGAGGGGGAGGGGCGAGGGGTGGGTCCCCTGCTCAACAAAATGTAGAAAAGTTTTTGAGAAATGGTATTACCTATTTCCTATTCCCTGTTCCCTAAAAGCAATAAATTTTTGGCTTTATTCAAAATTTAGATGTACCCATAAAAAAAAATATGGCATTCTTGAATTTTTAGCTGATTTGATTCAAAAGATATAAATAGAGGAAAAGGTATCTGTTTATAGAAAATTTTCCTCTGCTATACTCTATGATTATCAAATCATAACTATATTCAAAAATGCCACAAATTTTGTAATAATCACTTAAATTTTTAGCTTATATCTATTTAGATTCTGGAACATAAATTTTTGCACCAACAATTTTCTCGCAAGTACCCTCAGCAACATAGATCCATTCATTAGGATCTGAATCTTTTGCAGCCTTACCTGCACAGTCATGGCCATTAGCACCACAATCATTCTTGCCAGCTTTAACGATACCAGCACATTTTTCCATACCTTCTTTGCCAGCAAGAGCTTCCTGACTATTACCAAAAGTAGTAAGACCAACAGCTAAGACACCAGTTATTGCACTAGCTACAACTAATTTTTTGTTGATGTTTTTCATAATATTATTTTCTCCAATTAATTTAGTTCAACCTTACACTTATAAAGTATTCAGTATCGATATTAAGATAGTCTATGAAAAATCTGAGATTCACCTGAGAAAGTAATAAATAGTTAGTGAGTATTTCTTGGCACTAAAATAGGGTTATTATTACACCACTTCAGAACTTAGTTAACCCTGACTGAGAATTACTAATTGATATCGCTCTTTCGTAGTATTTTCCCAATAAGTTCTCTATCAACAACTTAGTACTATCATTAATATACTGCTCACAGTTTTTCTGGTAACCTGAGTTGAATGGAAATTTTACCAAAACCTTCTCTATCATAGTTATATCTACTTTCATGCCTAAAAAATCCATCACAGAAGCAAATTCTGAAATTGCCTTTCCCCTTGATATAGTTTCATGATTTAGGAAGAGACAATGTTCTGGATACTTAGTTTTTTGGTTAATATAGTATTCTAGCATTTCCTTATAAAACTTAGCCATATATGCGATCGTGTCATTTATCTTTCTTGGATTATTCTCTATTTCTGCTTTATTTAAAAGTAAGGAAGATGACGTTAGACAACTTAATATTTCTCTAAATAAAAATATAGTTTTACTGAACTTACAATCAACAAGATGATGAGTTTTAATCAGTTTAACTGGTAAGTTAAGTGACTTAACATTATCTGACATTTTTTCGTAATGTGTATTAGGCTCAAATATATAAATATTAGGGAATATTTCTTCAAGATTGTAGCCCTGTTTCCCTAAACTTAAGTAGTTATATGGTACTCCAGCATTAGTTCTCTTTTTGATAACTTCTATTGAACCAATATCAATGCCATTTGCCTCTAAAATAATAGCAGCTAAGACAAGTCGAACCCAGCCATTTCCAGACCTAGGAAAAGATGAGAGGAATATATGAGGAGATTTCAATAACACCGCGTTTGTTTTTTCCCAATCATTATGGAATTTATGATCCACAGTGCTTTCAATAAACTTTTGTGAAAGTGCCATTTTTTGATGCTTTTATGATCTACTTAGGGTTTGCTGAAAAAGTCTTTTTGCTCTTTGTAGGGAGTAGGGGGTAGGGAGTAGGGAGTAGTTATATCATGTCCGGATAATTAGTGATAAAAAAACTTTCTCCTTCAACTCCAGTTCTTCTTCTTTCTTCCCCTCCTGGGAGGGGTTAGGGGTGGGTTGACTCCTGACTTCCCCTCCCCTCCTGGGAGGGGCTAGGAGTGGGTTGGGAGGGGGAGGGGCGAGGGGTGGGTTGACTCCTGACTCCTCCGTAGTTATTTATTTATCACTGTTCAACCGGACATGATATAAGAGTGATTTTTCGGCTGCGTGCAGGGCGTGAAAATGCTCACTTTTTTAACAATAGCTTCTGAAAAGCTCATACTTTTAATAGACATAAATTGCCTCAAACCAATATCAGTCAATGCTTTGATATTTAATCAGCAAGCCCTACTTAAAAAAAGGAATTCGGGGATAAAATTTAAGCTTCGGAAGATAAGCGGGTTCTCAAACTAGATAGTAAGGGATAAAAAACATCTGGATAAACGCCCACATTCTTAATCACCAAAGTGGTCAGCCAAACTTTACAAAAAATTAAAGTAAAAGTAGTGATAATTGCTGCTCCAACTGGAA
>NZ_JAAHHG010000624.1 GCF_010692555.1 Okeania sp. SIO3B5
TCAGAAGGTTTTCTTTCATTGTCACCTTAATTTTATACACGCTCCGATGCTACCGGACATGATATAATTGGCTAGGTCTCCTCAGAATGCAAGAGGCACTCAAGACAGGCAGAAGGGAATTTTAACTCCTGACCTCTCTGGCCCGTGACCGAAGGGAACAAGGGTATAAAACCTCATCCAATTGTTTCTTCTGCCCTCTGCCTTCTGCCTTCTGCCTTCTGCCTTCGTTTATTCTTCTTCATCATTTCTAATAGTACCGTCTGGCATAATTGTATTATCAAAAATTACCCCATCTAAGTCAGCATTTTCTAAATTAGCATTAGTAAAATTTGCATTAGTTAAATTTGCATAGCTTAAGTCAGCATTCTCTAAATTAGCATTAGTAAAATCTGTATCGCTCAAGTCTGTCTCACTCAAATTTGCACCACTTAAATTGGCATTACTAAAATTAGCAGAATTTATTTCTTGCTCGGATAAATCTACATTACTTAAATCTTTGCCACTCAGATCGCTGCCTTCACTAATAAACATTAATCCTGCTTCATTAGGGTCAATTTCTGGTGGTATATTTTGTGGATCTAAGTACCAAGCATTCTGAAAATTAACATTAGTATAGTTAACTTCACTCCAACCAGACATAGCTTTAATTTGAGCATGACTGAAGTCAGCATTACTCAGATTTGAACCCTGAATATAAACATCATAAAAAGTTGTGTGACTGAGATTGGCATTGTTCAAGTTACAGCTATTAAAATTGACTTCGCTTAATTGAGCATGACTAATATTTGCATCAGTCAAATTACAGCTATAAAAAGTTGATTGAAAGCCCCCCATTTGAGTTAAATTAGCATTAGTCAAATTGGAATCATCTATGGTGCTATGGTCATAACTTGTATCTGTTAAATCTGCATTGGTTAAATCTAGATTTTGCCAAGATATTCCTTCTAAGTTAACGTGACTGAGATTAGCATTTCTGAAAGTAGTATTTTCTACTTCCGTACTAACTAACTGAGCATTACTTAAATTAGCATTATCTAAATTCATATTTTGCAATTTTGCTCCTTCGAGGTTGGCAGAACTGAGACTAATTTCCTCTAGAGAAATATTGCTTAATTTAATAGATTTTAATTCCACACCAGAAAAATCTCTTTCTCCAGCTTGATAACGTTGGATTAATTCATCGCTATTCATATTTTTTTTCTCCGGTAGTAACTGGGAAAATAATATCATACAGGACTTACGGATAACCACCACACATACTAGGGGTTAACCCGCTGTTAACCCTCTACAAGAGGTAATTATTAATTAGGGTTTGCTGAAAAAGTCTTATGGGTGAGGGTAGGAGTCAGGAGTCAGGAGAAATGGGAATTATAGAGGGGATAGTAGGAAGAATAGTCCCTTGATTTTTTTGCCCAATTCTTGACCAAAATCCACTCATTTTTGAACCATTACTACCTAAAACTTCGCACTTTTTGACACTTAAAAAGGCTAAAATATTTATCTACAAAGACTTTTAGATTTATTCAGCAAGCCCTAATTATTAATTATTAATTATTAATAATTAATTATTGAAAATACCCATGCTACCGGACATGATATAAGTCCTGAAAAACATAAAAAAAGCCTTTCCCTAATAGGGAAGAGGGTTAGATTTCTAACTTTTTATTGACTGAAAATTTAGCCAACATTACGTTTCAAGCGAGAACCTAATCCTAATCCTGTTACAGTCAATAGTCCTAAAATTGTAGCTGGTTCGGGGGTTGATTCATATTTGGCTTGGATGTCAAATGACCATGTTTGTGTAACCCCTGGTGATAAGTTAGCATCGAGTAGCTCAATCATAATAGAGTTATCAGTAAAAGATATGTCATGAACTAAATCTTCGTCTCCCGATGTGAGAGTTACATCTGTAATAAATCCGAGGGGATCTACCCAATCTAGATCGGATAGTGTCCACTTAGTATTACCACTAATAAAGGAACCTAATCCTCCTGTATACTTAATATCGAAGGATTCGCTGTCGATATCAATAGAAAACATATCAATAAGATTGTAATTGATTTCAATGTCAGAAGTGACACTAACATTATGGCTAAGGTCAATAGCAGGATTAGTAGTCTGGAATCTGGTTCCGATAGTATCACCCAATAAAGCAGCTTGAGTAGGGGTATTAGTTACCATGAAACCGATGGAACTGATGGCAGTTCCTAAAGCTAGTTTAGTCAGTGTTTTTAATAACATAAAATATTACTCCTTAAATGATATAATTTTGTGTGGTTTGGGTATATTTTTTTGTTTATTTTTTTGCTTATACAACTACTTTTACATAGTGTTCTGGAAATAACAAGTGTTTCTTCAAAACTTAATTTAAACTTCATCAAAAGTATGTATAATACGAAGTTTTACTGAGTCATCAGAAAAAGTAGGTAGGAAATTATTAATATTTTATTATAATAGATATATCCTTCAAAAGAGGGAGCAGGGACTTTGCGTGCAATGTCCGTACATAGTAGGAATTAGGGGTAAATAATTGATGATTTATATACGATAATTGATTTTATTTTTGATTTTTTGGAGATGTCTAATATAGTTTTTCTTCAGTAGTATGGGCTAGATTGGAAATATTTTAGTAAGCATTCAGCTATCAGCAGTCAGCTAGCCTCCTCCGGAGGAACTACGTTAACAGCAATTAGTAATGAATAATTACTTATAAGGTTTTATATAGAGATTTTTGCAGTAACTTTTTATTCTTTTACCAGAAGGAAGAAGGAAGAGGGAAGAAGGAAGAAGGAAAAATATTGGTTTTTCTGAGTTTTAAGCTTTTGAACTGTCCTAACTCTCCACCTAAAACCTACTACCTAAAACTTTCTTCAAAAATAAAAAACAGTGCGTAACGTACCAGTAAAAATCGTACCATTACTTTTTTGATTACTAGGATCAAAAACAACTTGTAAAACAGGAGAAATCTGAATATTATCGTTCACTGCTACCAGAAGGAAGAAGGAAGAGGGAAGAAGGAAGAAGGAAAAATATTGGTTTTTCTGAGTTTTAAGCTTTTGAACTGTCCTAACTCTCCACCTAAAACCTACTACCTAAAACTTTCTTCAAAAATAAAAAACAGTGCGTAACGTACCAGTAAAAATCGTACCATTACTCTTTTGATTACTAGGGTCAAAAACAACTTGTAAAACAGGAGAAATCTGAATATTATCGTTCACTGCATAATTATAAAAAACTTCCAAATTTGTCTGAGTTGAATTACCAATTTCATCCACAACAAAAGGCTGCCCAACTGCAACTCCCAAGCGATCGCCTTCTTGTAAAACATCTAATCCAGAAATACCTGCCATCCAATAGTTCGGATTGATATCCCCAAAATCTGTATCCTCATAGCTGCTATAACCATAGCGACCAAAAACAGCAAACTTGGTAGAAAAACCCCACTCAAAATTCACTCCCACCGCATCAAAATTGCGAGAAAAAACTTTTCCTCCACTGTAAAGCAAACGTAGACTAAATCTAGACGAAGGATTATATTCAAATTCCACCATTCCTTGATGAAAACCAAATAAACCCCTGGAACCCCTGCCATCAGAATAGAGTAGTGATGTAAACACAGAGACTGGCAAAGGACCTTGACCATTTTGGGAAGGGTTAGCTGAGTCTGGGGCAATGTATAAAGCACGAAGGTTGAAAGCACTGCCACCAGGGTTCCATTCTAATATTGCTCCACCACCGATACCATTAACAGGAAATGCAACGTAGTTATAAACTAGGTTTTCTGTGGAAAAGTCGCGAAAGCTTAAATCAGCGTAACTGTTATTATCTATATAATCCAACGCTTCTATTAATGGTCCGATAGATAAAGACAAATTTTCCACAACCTGAAAACTGTAGAATACTCTCCCAATACCAAAATCGTCATCTCCTGGGGGGCGTTTGGAGAAATCTAGAATACTACCAAAGTTGGGTTCGAGTATAGCTGTAGCGTTATCAATAAAACCATTACTTCCTGTATCAACCCGTACTTTTAATAAGTCTGTACCTCGGAAACTGGTATCAAAATCGAAAACTACTCGATATAGAAACGTAGCTTGAGGATTTTCGTCTGCAAGCTCTATTCCATTGGGGTCAATAAGTCGATCGCCATCAAACCCACCAGCATTCACGGCAAAAATTGTCTGACCGTTTAATTTGGTGGTAGTGGAAAACTGTTGTGCTTCTAAAGCAGCTACTCGATTTTCTAAACCCTCAGTGCGTGCTTTCAGGTTAGCTATTTCTACCTGAAAATCTTGTATAAGTTTTTCGATAACTATCAGGTCGTCTTGTTGAATTAATTCTGCTTGATTTTCTGCCAGGAAACTTTCGATGGTTTGCCAACAAGCATTTACAGCTGCGGCAAATTCATATCTGGTGATAGCACGGTTGCCTCGGTAAGTATTGTCGGGATAACCGGAGAGACAGTCGTAGCGATCGCGTAAACTTATTAATGCTTCATAGGCCCAGTCGGAGGGTAAAATATCATTTAGTTGGTAAACAGGTATTTGTTGGGTAATGGGGTCATTAGATTTAGAGTTACTAAATTCTTCAGCATACTCTTGAATTTCTCCCATCAACTCCTGCTTATCTTCTGTGGCCAGAGTACAACGAGTGTTTAAACATGACAAATTGATTAAAATCAAGCTAATAACGATAAAAATCTTACGATTATGATTTTTTTTATCAATACCATGAATTTTAAATGTTTGCAAAATATTTCTCCCTAAAAGTAGTCTATTCTGATGTCAGATTTTATCATTAATATGAGACAATTTAGTCTTGAAAGATGGGAGAAATTAGGAAAAAAATATTGTTGGCATTAACAACTTATACACTGTTGGTAAACAAAAAACTCAGTAAGGTATGTGACAGTACGCTTACCATTTGTAGAATAATGGTCGGTTTTATAACATTTTCAAAAAATATTGCTACATTGGCTATTCAAGGTATTATATCAAATCCGCTTAATTCGGTATAAAAAAACTTCTTCCTTCTAGTGCAGGATGGCGGAAATAACTGACCAGTTAAAAAAGGTTCAAAAGCTTGTACAATAACCTTTCTTCCCTTCCCCCTGTTGCCTCCTGCCTTCTGCCTTTTTGCACTAGCCTTTTCTTCCCTTCTGCCTTCTGCCTTCCTTCCTCCAAAGTGTGGGTATTCAACCGGATTTGATATTATTCTCACCTACTCCCCTGCTCAACAAAATGTATAGCGCTGTGCGCAGGCAACAGGCAACAGGCAACAGGCAACAGGGGGAATGAATTGCTGATAATATAAGACTTTTAGCTATTTGGCCCCTCCTGCAATTTGTAAATATACCAGCGCTCATTGCTA
>NZ_JAAHHG010000625.1 GCF_010692555.1 Okeania sp. SIO3B5
CTGTTTTTTTTTGTTCAAGAAGAAGACGGTATACGAGGTCCGGCCGGCGTGGTGACTGGATTTCAGACGTGTGCTCTCCGTTTTTTTTATGTAGAAAATCTGTCAAGCGTATCTTTCAGCTTGGCATGGAATTTAGCTACTCTAACCCTGGCTTTTTCATACCTTTTTTTTTTTGATATTCTTAATATTTAATGCTGATAACTAGGGCTTGCCGATCTAATCTAAAAGCATTGACATATAAAGACAAGTGCCTTTTTGGGGCTTTTAAAAAGTGCTTGGTATCACGTCTAAAACGCTCAAAAAGTTAATATTTTAGGCAAAGTTGGGCATAAAAATCATTCTTAAAATTCTTACTCCTGCCTCCTCTAAATTCATATTTCTCCTGTCTCCTGTCTCCTGTCTCCTGTCTCCTACCCCAAACCCTAACTATATTTTTAGAGCTATTTGATAAATCTGGCGACGGGATAGGTTGGTTTGATGGGCCAGTTGGCGACTAGCTTGCGATCGCGAAATTCCTTGTTCTAACAGTTTTTGTAATTCTACTTTAATAGTATCTTCTGATATTACTGGCGTATCTGGTTCAGCTCCTGCAATAATTAGGGTAAATTCTCCCCTTGGTTGATTAGTTTGATAATGAATAATTGCTTGCCCAACTGTACCACGCCAAAATTCTTCATAGAGTTTTGTTAATTCTCTAGCTAAGACTATTTTTCTCTGTTTACCTAATACTTTAGCTAAATCTTCCAAGGTGTGTTTAAGCTTATGAGGAGATTCATATAAAATTATAGTTTCTTGTAAGTTGGGTAAAATTTCTAAGTCTTGTTGACGTTGTTTACTTTTGCTTGGTAAAAAACCGATAAATATAAATTTATTAGTAGGCAGTCCAGAAGCACTTAATGCTGTGATACTTGCACTAACTCCTGGTATTGGTACGACAGAAATATTTGCTGCAACACAAGCTTTTACTATTTCATATCCAGGATCAGATATTCCTGGCATTCCAGCATCAGTTACTAGAGCAATTGTTTTTCCTTGATGTAATTTTTCGATTAATTCAGGTATACGACTTTGTTGGTTATGTTGATGGTAACTTAATTGTGGTGTTTGAATATCAAAATGTTGTAATAATTTGCTGGTGTGGCGAGTGTCTTCTGCTGCTATTAAATCTACTGTTTGTAGGGTTTTAATTGCTCGAAATGTGATGTCTTCTAAATTGCCTATTGGTGTGCCAACAATGTAAAGAGTCCCTGAATTTACTTCATTCATATAGCGTTCCGCGCTCCGCGCAAGTCAAAAGTCAAAAGTCAAAAGTTAAAAGTAATACCTAACACTTGTTTAAGCCTTTGTAAATGTCCTAACCCTTGTTTCGACTGCTATAAATTAACTATTCTACTTCCTATATCTTTACATTGAGGAATAAACTTTCTCTAATTTTTTCAATGCTTAGAGAGTAACTCTAACGATCAAAATAATTTTAGATATAATAGTTCTAATTTACAACTAAATCAATAATGAAATTTTGATTCTGAAATTATCACCAAGAGAAAAGATAATATTCCTTACCGAAAAGCGACGTTGAAAGCACCCGTGTTTTAACCGGGGGATGAAAACAAGCGAGTCGTTTAGACTAGACAACTTTAGTTGTCCTGTGCGATTATCTTAATATACAAATGTTTAGACAAAAGTAAGCAGCAAAGCATGGGTTAAACTTAAGCCGACTGTGTAGGGGTACTTTGACTTGTCCCCAAAGAATATATCTTTGGTCAACTAAGGAAAAACGAAGCAACAAAGATTTATCCTGTTGCGTAGTATCAACTTAGAATTCCCTCGGCAATAGCTGCGGGGAGTAGTTAAATCAAGTCTTCTTATTTCAGAGGTACTGGTAACTGATAACTGAAATAGCTTTTTTGACATCTCCAGGGGTTGAAACACCCTGGATTCTGTGGCAAATCCACCGCAAATGGGACGGGGCGTTTAAAGTGCGGAAGTAAATTCCGCACGCAGCCCCTCATAAATCCACATTTGCTTAAAGCCTGTCAACAGAGTCCTAAACTCCTCGGCATAGATCGAAATCTAGCTGTGAGTTTACTTTTTTTTGTTAGCTTTCACGAGTGGTTTTACTCAAGATGTTGGAGCAATCTTCTCGCTGCTCTAGCTGCCTACTTGCTTTTCCTACGGAATGCGGAGCTAACAGCCGTCGTAGGAAATTAATTCCCCGTCTCCTGTCCACCGGAATTTCACCGCACTAGCATTCATGTCATGGCGACAAACCTTGTTCCTTATTCCTCTAGTATAGCAGATTTTTACTTCGCTTTATTACCCGCGTGTCGTTATTCAACCAGCCGTTAAAACGGGCGCTGCGTACTTCCTCCCGACACTTTTTAGGTTTAGTTCAAATTACTATTTTCTGATTCCCAGTCTGGACAACTTTCTCCTTCTACACCATAAGGGTGCATTCCACAAACTAATAAATTTCCGCCATAAACTTGACCATGATAATTGCTACATCCTCTACAAGCTGGATGTTTTTCTAGTGTTGGTTCTACACTATCCACAAAATAGTCTATATCTTCCCCTCCCACATCAAAATCTAAGTCCAGATATACTTCGATAATAGGGTCGATTAAATCATTTAGATACTCATCTATCTCTAAAATAAAGTTAGTACGTATTTCTTCACTAATTTCTTCCGAGAACTTTCCCCACTCATCAAGCACGTCAGAAACTTCTTCTGCCATTTCATTGAAGAAACTTTCTACCTCTAAAGCAGCAGTTTCAATTACTTCAAACAAATTTTTTGACCAGTCTTCCATTATTATATGTCTGAACTTTTCTCTTTAACTTAGAGTACCTAAACTCTTAGAGCCGAGCTTAACTTTTGGCCTAATATTTAATCTTTCTGTAACCTACGCAATTCATCCTGTAGCTTATGCACTTCTTGGCGCATTTGGTCTACTTCTTGGTCTGAATCTGATGAGTTGTCATCCTCAGAAAGAATCTCTATACGACGTGGTTCCCTAGATTTTGTTTCTGGAGATGATTCTACCGATGGCTTTTGCATAGCTTTATTCATCATATCTTCGACAAATTTACGGCCCTCTTCCGTAGTCATTTCACCACGCTTAACCATCTCATCTGCCAGTTTTTGGGTTTCTGTTCTGAGTTCTGATAATTTCTCGTTAGCTTTCTCTCCTGCATAGGAGGCTAATCCGACTCCTAGATAAACTGCCTTTTGAATAATTCCTCCCAAATTATCCATAATATATTCTGGCTCCTTTAAATGGGGTGACCCGGAGTCAACGCCTACCATAAGCATCCCGTGTTGCTGCTACCTTCCGGTCCTGACAAGGTTTAGGCGTTACAGTCGCGCTGGTCCGAATCACTTATTACTATAACACAATTTTTTATTCTGCAACTATGCACCACTGATAAATTTCGTAAGTGACACAATTATTTTTGATGAGAGGGTCTTCGGCCACTATTTTTTGGGCTTCTTCCATAGATTTGGCCTCAAATAGTAACATTCCTCCTTGATGGTTTTTCCAGTAACCACTTTTAGCTTTATGTCCTTTAGCATTTAATTCTTGGACATAAGCTATATGGTCTGGTACATACTGGTCAAATATAGATTTTTCGACTATACCTTTTTCTATTTTGGCAAACCAAGGCATTTTATTTTTTTATTTTTTTAATTTTGAATTTTATGGGTCAATCAAAACGTTTATTATTTGTGGCTCTTGTGCCACCTGAAAATATTCAAAACCAAGTTACGCAAATTAAGGAATATTTTGCTAGAGAATATAATAGCAGTCATGCTTTAAAGTCTGTGCCTCATATTACTTTACAACCTCCTTTTAAATGGCCTACTGAAAATTTAGCTCTTTTGCAGGAGTGTTTACAGACTTTTGCTCAAAAATGCTCCGCTTTTCCTATTACTTTGTCTGGGTTTGCTGCTTTCCCGCCTCGTGTTATCTATGTTAATGTTGTCAAAACTCCAGAACTATTAAAAATACAAAAAGAGTTAATTGGATTTACAGAAACGACTTTAGGAATTGTGCATCCCCCTTCTAAAATTCGTCCTTTTTCTCCTCATGTTACTGTAGCTTTTCGAGACTTAACTAAAACTAATTTTCGAGCAGCTTGGTTAGAATTTCGAGAGCGATCACTTGAGTTTGAATTTGTAGCTTCTCAGTTAACTTTATTAATTCATAATGGTAAGCGGTGGGATATTTGTAATGAATTTCCTTTTAAAGGATTTCAAAAATACTAAATACACAATTTTGACATATACATAATTATGAAGCTCAAAGTACCTATAAAGAAAAAATTACAATTACTCTTTATTTTTTTAGCAGGAGGGGTTACATTTTATTTTCTAATTGCTAAGTTTGGCTTCCTAATGCCATTGAGAGAAGTGCTATCAGTAGCGTGTTTTTCCTCCTGTCAGTCTGAGAAATCTTTTCATCCTTCAATAAAAGGCGAAAACCTTTTAAATTACGAAAAATCCTTACAACAACTCTTGGAAAAAGAGTCAAACCGAGAAGGTATATCAATTCTCGTCGAGAAATCCAAATTTAGATTAACAATTTTCTCTAATCTTAAACCTCTAAAGTCGTATCCTATTGTATTGGGTAGCTCCCCAACTGGAGACAAGCTTCATGAGGGAGATCGAAAAACCCCTGAAGGAGTTTATTATATTCGCGATCTCTACCCACACCCAAGTTGGTCTAAATTTATTTGGATAGATTATCCAAGACCTGAATCTTGGCGGGAGCATTTCCTGGCGAAATTTTCTGGTCATATTGACTGGCAACTCCCAATTGGTGGAGAAATAGGTATTCATGGAGTGCCAGCAGGTCAGAATTCTCTGATTGAAAAACGGTTGAATTGGACATTGGGATGTATCTCTCTCAAAAATCATGATGTGGATGAGATTTACAGTTTTGTAGATACTGGAACTGTTGTTGAAATTATTCCCTAGCTTTGTGTTAGCATTCAGTTGTAGTTAGAGCAGCTTGGTTAGAGTTTCGGGAGCGATCGCTTGAGTTTGAATTTGTAGCTTCTCAGTTAACTTTATTAATTCATAATGGTAAGCGGTGGGATATTTGTAATGAGTTTCCTTTTCTCAGCACAAATTGAGAAAATATTGAAATATAAATTTTTGGCAGATATAGCGCTGTGCGCAGGCAACAGGCAACAGGCAACAGGCAACAGGGGGAATAAATTGCCGATAATATAAGACTTTTAGCTATTTGGCCTTGACTGCAATTTGTAAATATACCAGCGCTCATTGCTATACATATCTATTCGATAAAACTCTAAAATAATATTTCAGGACTTACGCAAAGGCACTACATAACA
>NZ_JAAHHG010000626.1 GCF_010692555.1 Okeania sp. SIO3B5
TTTTGAATAAAAACCAATTTAAAATTCGCCCTAGAAGGGCGAATTTTAAATTGGTTTTTATTCAAAAAATATATTATCATATTCTTATTTAAGAAGCCAGTTTATGAAAGCTAGATTTAAGTATCGTATTTATCCAACACCGGGACAAAAAACCAGATTAGCAAAGCTATTTGGTTGTGTTTGCTGACGCAACACTTCGTGAACGTGTTGTTTGGAACGATAGTCTAGCTTCCTGCCAAGAAAAGTATAAATTAGGAGAAAAGAAACCTAACTTATCTCAACTACAAAAACAGTTTATCACTCAATCGAAAAATACTGAAAATAGAGAGTGGTTATCAGAAGTTTCTGCTATACCATTGCAGCAATCTTTAAATGATTTAAACCAGGCTTATCAAAACTTTTTTAAATCGACTAAAGGCCAGAGAAAAGGTAGACCTATTAAACCTCCAGATTGCTTCGTTCCTCGCAACGCTCCGCGATTTAAAAGTAGAAAGTCAAAGCAAACTGCTAGGTTTACATGCATGAGGGTTTAAAGTTGGTCAACATAAAGTTCCTAGCAACGCTAAGATTGGAAAGCTGAAAATAGTTTCGCCCGTGAGAGTTAACTGCTGCTCCATCATCAGTAACAGTAATCAAAGATTCTGCTAATAGATATTTCTTGAGTTTTGTAGTAGAAATACAACCAGAAATCTTACCTGAAACTGATAATTCAGTAGGTATAGATTTAGGCATTTCTACCTTTGCTACATTTAGCGACGGTACAAAGGTTGATGCTCCTAAACCACTCAAAAAACGAATTAAGAAGTTAAGAAAGTTAAGTAAGTCATTATCTCATAAAACTAAGGGGTCTAAAAGGTATGAAAAAGCGAGACTAAGAGTTGCTAAGTTTCATGTCAAACTTAAAGATACACTCGTCAGATTTTCTACATAAATTATCTACTAAAATAATTCGTGAAAACCAAACAGTTGTTTTAGAAGATTTGTTTGCGAAGCATCTCCGTTGGAAACGTTTCTGGTATGGTAAAAAACCGTAAATTATCCAGAGCTATATCTGATTTAGGTTGGAGACAATTCCGGACATTCCTAGAAGGAAAAGCAGAAAAATATGGTCGTGAGTTCAGAGTAATTAGTCGCCCTTGAACCTACAACTCAAATTTGCTCAAGTTGTGGCTTTAAAGGTGGCAAGTTAGACCTTCAGGTGCGAGAGTGGGAGTGTCTCAACTGTGGCAGTAAGCACGATAGAGACGAAAACGCAGCGATAAATATATTAGTCGCTCCTTGGGCATTCGGAGATGAAAAACGGACGTGGAGGCAAGCGTCAGACTAGCGTCAAGGTAGCAGCAGCCAGTGTTAGCGGAGCTTTGCGCCAGCAAAACGTCAACCCGCCAAGGAGTTACGGCTCGGTAGGAATCCCCGTGCCTTTAGGCCGGGGAGGATGTCAACTGCAAATCTTCCTATCCCAGTAGATGATGGAGCTTGTAATCACCTACAAGGTTTGTTTTTACCATCGCTTACTTTAGCTTCAACCCATATATAGATATGTAGATTTATCTGAAATTTCAGGTTACGTCTACTCCCCTACTCCCAACTATACTAACTATTCAAGCGGATTCTATATTAGGGCTAAAGCCCAACTACAAACATAATATTAGACACTATAGTTACCTCAATTTACTGCTGATTTTTTCAAATTTCAAAAAAGCTCTAAAAAATTCCCAACAGTCTGATTAAACTTTTCCGGTTCCACCAAAAATACCCAATGATTTCCTGGAACTTTTTCCATTTTTAAATTCCTTAAATATTTCTGGTAAGGCTGAATTTGCAACTCACTTCTATTCACACCTTTTTCTGGTTGAATAAATAAGGTCGGCACATCAATATATTCTGTTAAACCAGGAACTCGCATCACTTCTTCAAAAATTTCATTCCTTGCAGGTACAACAAATTTACTTCCCCACTTACCATCAGCTTTTTCCTCCATACTTTCCTGAAAAACCATCTCTTGAAATTTGCTCCAACCAGCATATTTTCCTAACTGCTTTGCTTGAGTTTCTGCTTCGGTGAAACTATCAAACGGACCCATACCTTTTAAGGTTTCTAAAGTCCGATAAAGAATAGGAAAAGTAACTTTAATTAATCCTGGCATTTTGCCGATAAAAACTGGGTCTACCAAAATCATACTTTTAAATATTTCTGAATTTTGTCTTGCCCAAATACAAGCTAATTTTCCCGTCCAAGAATGACCTAAAATATGAGCAGAAGACCAGTTTAAATGCTCCATAAGCGCCTCTAAATCAGTAATTGTTTTCTCAAAAGTATACCCATTTTCTGGTTTTCCACTTTCTCCATGACCGCGCATATCTGGTGCAACAATATGATATTTATCCGCTAAATACTCTCCTAAACTTGACCAAACTAAAGCCAAATCTGCTAAACCATGTAATAGCAAAAGTGGCTGTTTTTTATCTTGATTTTCCTCTGACTGCCACTCCAAGTAAGAAAGTTGAATCTCAGGTAAATTTACAGTTTTGCGAGTATAAAGCATAATTAAATATGATGATTGAATATTTGGCAATTAAATATTATCACAAGTAGCGTTGATAAAATTTGGTTAGCAAAATTAATTGCTAGAGGCAAAAAACCATTTTTCTCTACAACTCATTGATAAATAAATTGATGTATCATATTGCTTTTGAGAATTAGTGTTAGTACGATTAATTCAACAATTAATAATTAATCATTACCTTTTCTTAAAATCATCAGAGTTGACTGTAAATCGAGATAGACCAGTTAATAAATTTCATAATTCTGTGCCACTTCACATAAAATAAACAAGTAACTCACCCACAAAATCTTTTCATTTTCTGAAGCTCAAAAAAAGTCGGCGGCGAATCAAACAAAGAGCTTGCATCCCCAAAAAAATTTTGATAGTATAATGTTAGTGGGTTAAACTCGCCCGTACACATGATGTTTTATTCAACATAGAATAGACAGGCGATCACCAATCCCTACAAAAACTACCCCAGGGATTAAAAAAGAATCATTTTCTGAAGCACCAAAGCAAAAAATCCCACGCCGAATCAAACAAAGAGCTTGCATCCCCAAAAAAATTTTGATAGTATAATGTTAGTGGATGGAACTCGCCCGTACACATGATGTTTTATTCAACACAGAATAGACAGGCGATCGCCAATGCCTACAAAAGCTACCCCAGGGATTAAAGCAATCATTTTCTGAAGCATCAGAGCAAAAAATCCCACGCCGAATCAAAAAAGAGCTTGCATTCCCAAAAAAATTTTGATAGTATAATGTTAGTGGATGGAACTCGCCCGTACACATGATGTTTTATTCAACATAAAAAACCCTAAAATGAAAGAAATTAATATTTATCAAAATAATTGGGTCTAAAACCCCGCCGGGAAATGGCGAAATATTTTTGGAGCCTTGCTCAAATCTCCTGGCTCCCCTCCTGGGAGGGGCGGGGGTGGGTTGGGGAGGGGGAGGGGCGAGGGGTGGGTTAACTTCTGACTTCGTTAATAACCCTACAATTTCAAACATCAGAAAAAAACGATATTCAACCATGAATAATTCCGAACAAACCTCTTGGAATAACGTCCGCGAAACCTTCCGAAAAATCTGGGGATACGATGATTTTCGATCGCCACAAGGAGAAATAATTAGTTGCTTATTAAAAGGAAAAGATGCCTTAATAATCATGCCAACTGGAGGAGGAAAATCAATCTGTTTTCAACTACCAGCTCTACTAAAAACAGGCTTAACTTTAGTAATATCTCCCTTAGTTGCACTGATGGAAAATCAAGTTCAAGAATTGCGCGATCGCTCACTTCCCGCCTCTCTTCTGGATAGTCAAATTCCAAATTCCCAAAAACAAAAAACCCTCCAAGCATTACAACAAAATAAACTAAGATTACTCTATCTTTCCCCAGAAACATTATTTAATAAAAAAGTTTGGAACTTACTCTGCCAACCCCAGATAAAAATCAACGGTTTAATATTAGATGAAGCTCATTGTCTAGTACAGTGGGGAGAAACTTTTCGTCCTGCTTATCGCCGTTTAGGAGCAGTACGTTCAGCACTAATAAAATCTAAAACTCCAAGTACTAATATTGCTATTGCCGCCTTTACCGCCACTGCCGACCCCCAAGCCCAAAATATTATTAAAAAAACTTTACAACTACAAAACCCACAACCATTTCTACTTAGCCCCTATCGAAATAACTTATATTTAAAAATTAAAAAAATTTATACTCCCAGAAGTCGCCGTCAACAGTTATTTAAGTTTATTAAAGCTAGAGAAAAACAGGCAGGTTTAATTTACGTTAGAACTAGAAAAGACAGTGAAAATTTAGTAGAAATATTACGAAAAAAAGATTATCAAACTACAGCTTATCACGCAGGTTTAAGCGCTGAAGAAAGACGAAATATAGAGAAAGCTTGGATAGGTGGAGAAATAAATTTTGTGGTCTGTACTTCTGCCTTTGGTATGGGAATAAATAAACCAGATGTACGGTGGGTGATACATTTTCAAGCACCATCACTGTTGTCTGAATATATTCAAGAAGTCGGTAGAGGTGGTAGAGATGGGAAACCTGCTGAAGCTTTAACATTAGTCAGCGAACCTACTGGTTGGTTAGACTCAGAGGATAAGCAAAGACAAAAATTTTTAGTGGATAAGTTGCGATCGCAATATCAAACAGCCCAAAAATTAATCAAGCAACTGCCAACTACAGGAAATATTAATGCTGTAACAGATGAATTTCCTGATGCAGCGATCGCCCTATCTATACTACACTCTTCCGGAAAACTGAGATGGCGCGATCCCTTTAACTATATTATGAATAAGTCTGCTACTGGCAAAACAGCATCCTTAGATTACAATTCCGGTATTCAGGAAATTAATCAATATTTCACTACAAGCAAATGTCGATGGCAGTTTTTACTACAAGCATTTGGCTTTTCTAAGGAAGCTCAAAATATGCGTTGTGGTCACTGCGATAACTGTATTCGGAGAGGAAGAGGAAAAATACTCAACAATTGATAATTAGGGTTTGCTGATTAAATATCAAAGCATTGACTGATATTGGTTTTAGCATTTTTTGGTCTAAAAAAGTGCGCCTGTTTTCGGCTCAAAAAACTCAAAAAGCTAGTATTTTGAGACGATTATGGCAGAACAATCTTGGGACAATTTTTTCCGATACCTCCTCTATAATTCCCCGTTCCTCCTGTCTTCCCCTCCCCTCCTGGGAGGGGCGAGGGGTGGGTTGTCTCCTGTCTCCTACCCCTACTAAAAGACTTTTGAGTGCAAACCCTAATTAATAATTACCTCAGCCA
>NZ_JAAHHG010000627.1 GCF_010692555.1 Okeania sp. SIO3B5
TGACAAAGCTTTTTGTAGTCTTTCCCAGTCTATCTTTTCTCTTTCATTATTCATGACAGATTATTTATATAATACTTTCTTAGTCGCTCATTTAGAGAAAGCATAGTTAAATAAATATCAGCATTCAGTTTTTTGACTTCTTTTACTTTGCTTTCTTTGAGGAAATTCATTTATCTACCTATAATATATACAGCATATTGCAGATAAATGAGGTACAAATATGAATGGTAAAGTGAATGCAAGTGCGGACATCTTGCCCGCGATTGGTGTACCTTACTAATATGAAATACGCTGTAGAATAATATTTTAATCAGAGTTGACTGTAGATCGAGATAGACAAGTTAATAAATTTCATAATTCTATGCCATTTCACATAAAATTTGTATAACAACCAATAGACCTCTCCGGAAAAGAAGGAGTAGGGAGTAGGGAACCCACCCCTCGCCCCTCCCCCTCCCTGGAGGGGAAGAATTGATAATTTATCTACGATAATTGATTTGGTTTTTTATTATTGGAGATACCTAATATCTAATACCAATTTGATAAATTTTTGCTACAAATAGCTAGGATGTTTCTTAGGAGTCAGGAGTCAGGAGTCAGGAGTCAGAATAAATGGCTTCAATACCATTTTTGACCGAGGAAATTCTCTTTTTTATCCAAGGGAAATTTCCTTTAAAGTCTTTTAATCATACTTATTATTCGTAACATTCTTTTTTCAAAATGGTACAACACCTAACACCTAATTCTGTGCCACCTCACATAAAATTAGTATTATCTAAGGAATTAATTAAGAAGGAAGAAAAAATTCAGGAAAAAACTCCTTTTAGGTATGATTTTCCAATTACCTTTTTGTAGAATTAATCCATGATAATTAGTATTACTTCTGCCCTCGAATTACTTTAGCGTGAAAATTTTTAGCCCATATAATCTTAATGTATAGCAGAAGTTAGTTATCTAGGCGATTAGTTATCTAGGAAAGAAAAATATTGCATTGTCTGAGTTTTAAGCTTTTTATATGTCAAATACAGTAATAGCGACTGCTATATTTACCATAAATTTTATCGAATAACTAAGGTTTAAAGCTTAATTACATCAAGGAGAAAAAAATTCTTTATAGAACTCCATTCCACTGAAGCGACCAAAAAACCTTCGTCCTTCTACTCCTCTTTACTTCTTCTTTCTTCCCTCCTGACTCCTGACTCCTAAGTAATAAGGTTTAAAGCTTAATTCAATCAAGGAAAAAAAATTCTTTATAGAACTCCGTTCCACTGAAGCGACCAAAAAACCTTCGTTCTTCTACTCCTTTTTACTTCTTTTTTCTTCCCTCCCAACTCCTGACTCCCGACTCCTAATTTAGCAATTAACAATTAACAATTAACAATTAATAATTAATAATTACCTCTTCTTAAAACGGATAGGATTGACTAAAAGGATTTTTTTTTGATTTTATCCCCTTAAAAAGGTCGGCTTCAAGACGTGAATTGTTGAATGAATAATTATTAACTATCAACTCTTAATTATTAATTATTAATTATTAATTATTAATTATTAATTATTCCTCATACCAACTAGAACGCCATGCTGACTCTGCTTCTATTACAGCTCGTTCGCGTTGCTTTTTACGATATTCTCGTTGCAGTTGATTAAGCCTTCCTAAAAGGTTACGAATTTTATTACGCCAGGCAGTAACATTAATATCAGTAAATTCTATTTCAGATAACCTAAGATTTACTGCCATAACTTTAGTAACTCTAGGTTTTTTTCCCTCCTCTGGATCTTCTGCTTCAATTAATAAATTTAATAAATTAGGTTTTCCACCCAAAGGAGTATCACCTGATTCCATTTTTGTCGCAGCTTCTAAAACTTTCTTCGGTATTTTATTTGGTAGTATTTCTGCATTTTGAAGGATGGAGTTTGCCCGATCAGAAACTCTTTTGAGAATTTCAGGTATTTGCTTCTCTATATTTTCTTGCCAAGATATTAATGTATCTAAATTCTCTAATTTATCAATAATATTTTCTGGGGAATTTTCTATTTCTTCTCTTTCAATTTTATTCAGACTTTCTTCTATCCTATCTGCCAGTTTTTGCTCCTCATTATCAGATGTTTTAGTTGAAAATAATACAGCAGAATCAAATTCTATCTTTGTCTTTTGGTTCTTTAGTAAAGATGTTACTTCTTCCTCCTCCCCATCTCCTTCACTCAAAAGACTCATAATTAATTCTGGAGCTGAAGTCTCATCTGAATTTTGTTGCTCTTCTGGAATTTGTTCTAATAATTCTTCTAATTCTCTAACTGGTAATTTTGCTATTTCTCGCAATTCAGACTGCATTTTTTGTCGCTGAGAAAACGATAAATTCAGAAAAGCTTCTGGATACCCTTGAGTACATATATGATAACTAGCAAAAATTAATTGTTGGCGTATCCCTTCACCTAATACTTTGAAATAACCTTCATAAGTATCATAAAATTCCTTGGTAATTTCTGCGATCGCTACTTCTATTTCTTTCAATTTTTCCTCTACTTGTCTTGCTGCTCCCACCATAGTGAATTATCTTCTATCTATCAACAATTAAAAATTAAAAATAAACAGATTATCTCTGCCACTTTTAATTTTTAATTATGATTATTTATCAATTATTCCTTTCCCTTATGGGTTTAATACCCCACCGTCTACACGGTGTTTACAATTTGTTGGGGTTTGAATCCCCATCAACTTTTTCCTTTTTCCTTCTTCCTTCTTCTTTCTTCCCGAATTATTAATTATTAATTATTAATTATTAAATAATTCAGGTTTAAAGCCTCCCCTTTTAAGGGGAAAAAAAAGAAATAATATTTCCTTATGTTCAATCAAGAACGGTTTTAACCAGAGGTAATTATCAATTATCAATTATCCATTATCCATTAATGAATTCTTCCTTCTTCAAGATTTATCAATTATTCCTTTGCCATTTGTGCTGCTACTTCTTCAGCAAAATTCTCCTCTTTTTTCTCAATACCCTCTCCCAAAACAAATCGTGTAAAACGACGTACTTGTACTTTTTCACCTAACTGAGCACTGGTTTCTTTAACCAACTCTGCCACTGTGACATTTTGGTCTTTAATATAAGGTTGATCCATTAATGCTAATTCTTTGAGTCGCTTTTCTATTCTTCCCTGAACTATTTTTTCCCTAATATTTTCCGGCTTTTTACTAAGGTCTTCTCTACCCATTTCTATAGATGTTTCACTCTTCACAAATTCTGTAGGGATATCATCAACTGAAATATATTCTACCTGTGGACAAGCTGCTATTTGCATAGCAATATTTTTCACTAACTCTTTGAATGCCTCATTCCGGGCAACAAAATCTGTCTGACAGTTTACTTCTACTAAAACGCCAATTCTGCTACCTGTATGAATATAACTCTCAACCAGTCCTTCTGCTGCTACTTTACCCTCAAGTTTTCCTGCAGAAGCAATACCTTTTTGTCTTAGCCATTCTGTAGCCTTAGTAATATCCCCATTATTTTCTGTGAGAGCGTTTTTGCAATCCATCATGCCTGCGCCTGTTGCTTTACGCAATTCTTGAACTAACTTTGCAGGTATTTCCGGCATATTTTTTATTCTCCAATTTAACTTTACTACAACTTTATTATTTAGGAATTAATCCTACTTTAGCGTCTTAATTTAAGATAGGCTTTTTAGAAATAATTTACCGAAAAATTCAGATATAAAGCCTCTCCATTCATGGAGAAAGAAGAAAAAAAATCCTTTTAACCAATCCTTTTATTTATAAGAAGAGGTAATTCTAAATTCTTAATTCTTGAACCTGTATATTATCCCTAAAAAACCCTACCTCTACTAACAATATTACTAGAATTGTAAGCATTTCCTCCGGAATGCTGCGCAAACAGCTATCAGCAGTCAGCTATCAGCAATTAGTAATAGAATAATTACTTCTCAGGCTTTGTCCTGGGCCCATGAAAGTAACTTTTTATTATTTTTCAATTTTAAAGGTTGCTTTTACGCGGACTCAAAATTAATAGCTGTTAACGCAGTTCCTCCGATAGGAGGCTAGCTAATAACTGACGGCTGAATGCTTACCTAGCGGACTGTTTAATCTTAAATAGTGCATTAGAATTGTCCGAAGCGCCATTCGTAGCTTTGCGATAGCAAACAATAGTGTTTGCGTAGCATGACCTTAGGAAAGCAATCTTTGACCAATTTCCTATTGCATCATTTTAGTTGACACAATCGACTAGAATTTGTTATTCTTCTTCATTATTGCCTTCTGATGACTCTTCTTCTTCATCACTTACATTAAATTCTTCTTCCGCTCCATCATAATCATAATCTTCTTCATATTCTTCATAGCTATCATAATCCTCCTCAGCCAATGTTTCTAGTTGACCATGACGACCTTCATAGATAGCATCAGCTAACTTACCTACTATAAGTTTAATTGAGCGAATAGCATCATCATTAGCTGGAATTGGAATATCAACCTGAGTCGGGTCGCAATTTGTATCCAACAAAGAAACTATAGGAATATCCAACTTCTGACATTCTTGAACAGCATTATACTCTCGTCGCTGATCTACCATAACAACTCCATCTGGCAAGCGACGCATATTTTTAATACCCCCCAGATATTTTTGTAACTTAGCCATTTCACGACGGAGAACCGAAGCTTCTTTTTTCGGGAGTAAATCTAGTGCCCCATTTGCTTCACGACGTTCTAAGTCCTTGAGTCTTTCTACCCGAGTTTTAATAGTAGTCCAGTTAGTGAGCATCCCACCCAACCAACGTTGGTTAATATAATAAGCTCCACATCTACTGGCCTCTTGAGCGATAATACCAGCAGCTTGACGCTTCGTACCAACAAATAAGAATTTTTTTCCTTGTTCAGAAGCAGTTCTAATATAGTCGTAAGCTTCTTCCATTAATTGAGCTGTTTGAACAAGATCAATAATATGAACGCCGTTACGCTCTGTAAAAATATACTGGGACATTCTTGGATTCCAGCGACGGGTCTGATGCCCAAAGTGGACTCCTGACTCTAACAATTGAGCCAAACTAACAACTGGCATGATTTTATCTCCTATTCGGGTTTAATCCTCCATCCAGGTGTATTCTCATAGATTCTTATTCTGTAGAACACCCGACTACCCAGATGTGCGATTTTAGACAACTTTTCTAGTTTACTACATCATGTGATATCTATATTAATTAAAAAGAGATGGGGAGATGGGGAGATGGGGAGTATTTTTAAACCTTTTTC
>NZ_JAAHHG010000628.1 GCF_010692555.1 Okeania sp. SIO3B5
GTGACTTGATTTTTCTCACCTTTCTTGTAAACAGGAATCAAATCATTATCTATAAAACTTGATGCGGAGGTATAAGATTCTTCTGTAATAATTACATCTATCCCTACCATCTTGGCTTTATAAGATAACATTTCGATTAACTTATTATAGGGAACAGATACAAAGTTTTGATTATTTCTTTTCCCTAAATTTATCTTCTGCTTCCACTCTTTATTATGCCCTATTATCAATGTTCCTATTTCCCTATCGATCAGGGTATTAATAATCAAACGAGACGCTTTATGAAGATAATCATTAATTTTAAATTCTCGTTTATTACAAAGCTTTTTCAGTTTCTTACTCGATCTATTTTTCTGGAGTTGAGACTGTAGGAAGCTTTTAACTTTATTGTAGTATTGATTGATAGATTTTAACGGTCTGCCATTTATCAAGAGCGGTTTGATTCCGGCTTGATTAAAAGTTAATGTAGCTAAATTGTTTAATCCTATATCAATACTGGCACAACGATTTTTTTCTAGCTCGTATTGTTTTTCGCATTTCTCATAAATGACCTCTATTACATAATGGTTCAGTCTAGGGACGAGACGAACTTGTTTGATTTGTGAAGTAGGTACTAATGTTTTTAGATAAATTCCTGTCTTACTAGGATTAATAATTCCTTGTTTTAATTGCCTCTTGCTGATAGCTTGTGTCGTATAAACTACAATATTTCTTCCCGTTATTTTATTTTTATATCTCGGAAGGCGAGGACGAGCATTAAACTTTGATGGGTTCTGTTTATAGACTTCATTCGCTGCTAAAAAACTTTTCCAGTTTCTATCTAGTATCATCAAGATTTGTTGAGATACTTTAGCTGGCATTGCTTGATAGTCTGATTGAGTAGAGAGTGTTTTTTGCAGGTCATAATAAGATAGATTTGTCTTTTCAAATATAAAAGACTGACGAACTAAATAGTTAGAATAGTTATAGAGATTTTTAGACAAGAAACACAGTCGGTCAATTTCAGAATAAAACCGATGATTTTTTTGAATAATATGTCTCTCAACTAATTTCATAAATCAAGGGGTTAAAATTACATTAGGATTTGAGCATTTATTAATCTTTATTATGGTGATTTAACCTGGAATTATCAGCAAATTTGATTATACCATTAAACATCAGGTCAAGAGTTATTAAATTTTGTCAAATATTTAGTAGCTGGTGAGTACAAATTAACGGAGATATTTGACATTGTTTGACTATATATGACTATATTTATGTATAACTTTTATTATACCAATTTAAAAAAAGAATATGTTTGAATAATAAGAGTGATTATAAAGATTTTACAGTCGTTAGCCACAGCGTAACGCACCTCTACTCCTATTAGATATCTCTTCCAAAAGAGGGAGTTGGGAAAAAGAATTGATCAATAACAGTGGGATAATTGATTTTATTTTTGATTATTGGAGATGTCTAGTGGGAAAAATGGTGCGTGATACTCCACTTCGTTCCGCTCACACACCCTACTACTTTCTCCCCACTCCCCTACTCCCTGACTCCCCTACTCCCCTACTCCCTTGCGATCGCTCTTGCCAAGGCATCTACAGCTATAGTAATTTCAGCAGCAGTTACTATAAGTGGAGGCACAAAGCGCAATACTTTCGGACCAGCAGGTACAATTAATAAACCTTCATTCATGGCAGCTTTGACTATATCGATAGAAGTCAACTCTACATCTGCATTTAACTCCATACCATTAATCAAACCCCAACCGCGCACTTCAGTAAATAAATCGGGATATTTAGTGGCAATAGCATTTAACCCTACTCGCAACTGTTCGCCTCTCTGCTGTACATTTGCTAACAAATTTTCCTGTTCCAAAGTTTGGCAAACAGCTAGCGCTACGGAACAAACAAAAGGGTTTCCACCAAAGGTGCTAGCATGACTGCCTGGTTCAAAAACATCACAGTGAGATTTACATAACATTGCTCCGATGGGAATACCTCCACCTAACCCCTTAGCGGAAGTAAAAATATCTGGCTCAATGCCTAAATTTTCATATCCCCAAAGTTTGCCACTACGACCCATTCCTACTTGTACTTCATCTAATATTAAGAGAATGCCTTTCTCGTCGCAAATTTCTCTAATTCTTTGAAAGTAAGCCACATCACCAGGACGAACGCCTCCTTCTCCCTGGAGTGCTTCTAGCATAATAGCTGCAACTTGTCGTTTGTCTTTGTCTAGTTCGGCGATCGCATTTTCTATAGCAGTAATATCATTGTAGGGGACATAATAAAATCCTGGCATTAAGGGGCTAAAACCTTTGTGATATTTTGGTTGCCCTGTTGCGGTAATAGTTGCTAGAGTTCTACCGTGGAAACTAGCATGGGCAGTCAAAATTATCGGATTTTCAATATCTAATTTTTCGTGAGCATATTTGCGGGCTAATTTTATTGCTCCTTCGTTAGCTTCTGCTCCAGAGTTACAGAAAAATGCTTTGTCAGCACAGGAATGTTCTGTCAACCACTGTGCTAATTCTCCCTGAACTGGGATATAGTATAGATTGGATACATGGTGTAGTCGTTGAATTTGTTGCGAAACTGTTGCCATCATTACGGGGTGAGCGTGACCGAGGGTACAGGTAGCAATTCCGGCCACAAAATCTAGATATTCTTTTCCTTCGGTATCCCAAACACGACAACCTTCACCATGTTCGAGGGCAATGGGAAAACGCCCGTAGGTGTTCATTACACAAGCATTGAAGTTGTCGGCACTAAATGTTGTATATCCGCCTGTTGTTCCTAAAGGTTGCTGAACTATTGTTTCAGGGGTCATAAATCATAAATCCTCAAAATTAACCTCAATATTAATTTGATTTCAAAAGAACATATAGAATTTATAGGTTTTTTTTAATTTATATAGCAGAAGAAAGAAGAAAGAAGGAAGAAGGAAGAAGGCAGAAGGGAGAGGGAAAAATCTTGCATTGTCTGAGTTTAGGGAAAAATCTTGCGTTGTCTGAGTTTTAAGCTTTTGATATGTCTGTGCCCTTTGCTTCGACTGCTATAATATTTTCTCTAAAGTTTTTCTCCATATCAATTTCTATTGCTTTTGCTTTGTTTTTTTAGATTCTTTTAAACTTTCTTTTTTGAGCGGGGGATTCATTAATTGATAATGGATAATTGATAATTGATAATTGATAATTACCTCTGGTCAAAACCGCTCTTGATTGAATATAGTAAGCATTCAGCTATTAAATGCTTACGTAATTATTAATTATTAATTATTAATTATTAATTATTAATTGTTGAACGCCTTCTTATTTCTTAACTTTTAATCCCGTCATAGTTTCAAGTTCTTGTCTGAATAATAAAGCATATCGACTGGGGATATCAACTAAGGTAACATTTTGATTATTTTGTGCGTCTAAATAAACAATTGCTATTTGAATTCTAGCTTGTTTATCAATAGCACTAATTATTCCACCTATAGGAGAAAGAATACCTTTAGCAATACTTTTTTTAACTTGAGTTTTTGCATAATCTCCTGTAGAAAGTTCTGTAATTTGTTCTTTCTTTAAAGTAAAATTAGCATCTTGATATTCTTCTTTATCAAATTTTATATCCAGACGCTTACCCGAAATATCTACGTTTACTTTGCATTGATTTAACTCTCCATTATTATTATTTAAACAATGAGCACCATGAGTTCTAGCTAAGGCAATATTGCCTGGAATAAATAATGAAGCAACAGAGACAAGAGCAATTAATTGTTTTTGCATAATTTTAGCCATACTAATTAACTTTAACATTAGACCTCTCCGGGAAACAGGGAGTAGGGAGTAGGGAGTAGGGAGTAGGGAGTAGGGAGTAGGGGGAAATAATTGATAATTTGTGCCCAATAATTGAGTTTATTTTTGATTATCAACAGATGTCTATTTTAGATAATTTTTGAGTAGACATCTCTGCCAAAAGAGGGAGTAGGAACGTTGCATGAACGTTCTTACAGAATAGGTGGAAAGAATTAACTATTTTTGTACGATAATTATTTTTATGTTTTATGATCGGAGATGTCTACTAGACATCTGGTAAAAATCAGAAATCAAATCAATTATTATCCATACATCATCAACTATTCCCCCCTGTTCCCTATTCGCTGTTCCCTGTTCCCTCTGTATTACGAATCTGTAAACCAGTTAAGCTTTCTAAATCTTTCATTAGAGGTTCGCTATGTTTTGTAGGAATATCAATCATCGTGACATTTTTATTGTTTTGATAATCCACATATTCAATTGCTAACTGAGTCCTATCCTGTTTAGCAAAAAGACCAACTAATGCTCCTAGAGGACCGAGAACTAAACTTGCCCCAATAGTTTCTTTCGTTCTTTTTTTAGCATATTCACCAGTTGAAATTTCAGTAATCTGATTACCTTTCAATTTCATATTAACATCTTGAAGTTTGTCAGATTTAAAATTCATTTCCAGGCTATTATTTAGCTCTGAAACAATAACTCTACAATTTTTCATTTCACCACTAAGCATATTCAAGCAGTGGGCACCATGTTCTCCGGCCAAAGCATGGTTATTACTCAAAACAACTGTAGCAATAGATATTAAAATAGCAATTTTTTTCATATTCTTAACGTAGTGAGTTAATACTTAATCAGATTGACTAGAACTTTTTATCTATTAGCTCTAATAAATTTACACTATATTATATTCTCTAGATAATTAGTGTTGGATAATTAACAGTATCAAGAATAAAAAAAATCTATAGCGCTATGGGGTAGGGAATAGGGAACAGGGAACAGGAAATAGCGAACTGTAAAAGGGTTTTAGGATTGAAAAATGTCCGTAAGCATTCAGCCGTCAGCTATTAGCTATCAGCTATCAGCTATTAATTTTGGGTTTGTGTAAAAGTAACCTTTGAGATTGAAAAAGAATAAAAAGTTACTGCCAAAGTCCCTGGACAAAACCTAAGAAGTAATTATTCATTACTAATTGCTGTTAACGTAGTTCCTTCGGAGGAGGCTAGCTGACTGTTGATAGCTGTTTGCGCAGCAGTCCGCAGGAAATGCTTACCATTAATTAGCTATAGAACCCATTTGAGATCTAATAATTGTGGTAGTCAAGTCTTTTCGCGCATCAATTTTGAGAAAAAATCATCTGAAGAAGTGTTGAATTTTTTGTATTATCTCTCCCCACATCTTCTCTCTTCCCTCTTACCTCCTGTCTCCTGTCTCCTGTCTCCTGTCTCCTGACTCCTAGCTAAAAAAAAC
>NZ_JAAHHG010000629.1 GCF_010692555.1 Okeania sp. SIO3B5
GTAAGCTTAGAGAGGTTTTTACCAATCACACAAAACCCCTCTACCCCTGGATGAAAAACTTATCGTCTAAAGTTTATCAATATGCTTTTATTAACTTGGGTGAAGCATTTAAAAGGTTTTTTCAAGGATTGGGTAAATATCCAAGATTTAAAAAGAAAGGTAGGTCTGATTCATTCACAATAGATAATTGTGGAAAACCAATAGAACTAAACGGATGGAGTCACAAATTACCTTTTATTGGTATTGTAAAAACTTATGAACCAATTGAAGCTACAACTCAAAAAATAACTATTAGCAGACAAGCAGGTGATTGGTATTTGAGCTGTAGCTATGAATTTCATTCTCACACTACACCCAAAAAAACTGATGTAGTAGGTGTAGACTTAGGTGTGAAAACCTTAGCTACACTAAGTGATGGAAAAGTATTTGAAAGTGTCAGAGCCTATCAGAAATTTGAAGCCAAGTTGTCAAGAGAGCAATACCTAAATCGTCATAAACAGGTGGGCTCTACTAATTGGAGAAAAGCACAACTTAAGATAGCTAGGTTGCATAGAAAAGTAGCAAACATTCGTCAAGACGCACTTCATAAACTGACAACATACTTAGCCAAAAACCACGGCAGTATTGTCATAGAAGATTTAAACGTCAGAGGAATGTTAGCTAACCATAAGCTAGCTAAAATCAGTTAGCAGATAGTGATTTTCTGAATTTCGCAGACAGCTTAAATACAAGTGCCAATGGTACGGAAGTGAATTAGTAGTAGTAGATAGATTCTTTCCATCATCAAAGACTTGTTCTAATTGTGGTCATGTTCAAGACATGCCCTTGCATCTGAGAACTTATGACTGCCCCGACTGTGGCTTGTCAATAGATAGAGATTTAAATGCAAGTATAAATTTAAGAAATGCGGTCGGCTCGACCGTGAATGCCTGTGCATGAATGCCTGTGGATGAGTAACCGCCGACGGCCTCACTTGAAGCAGGAAGTAAACATCGGGTTGTTACGTTATGTAACGCTTTGTATCAGTTTTATGGAGCAGTACAGATTTTACGGTCAGACTTTGGAATCTCGAAACAGACTGCTTAGTTTGTACTTTAGTTGGTCATTCAGCACCGATTTTTTCTATTGCTATTAGTGGTAATGGAAAAATGCTTGCTAGTGGTAGTCAGGATGGCACAGTGAAAATTTGGGGTTTGCCTAGTGGAGAACTTTTGCAAACTTTGGCTGGTTGTTATCCAGTGGCTTTTTGTGGTGATGGGTGTTTAGTGAGTGGGGGAGATGGCAAGAATATGAAAATTTGGCATCAGGTAATGTGGGATGGTGTCGAATTTTTATCTGGGGAGTGGTGGGAAATATTGGGTGTAACACCAAATGCAGATGCGAAAACTGTGAAATTGGCTTATCGTCGTTTGGCTAGACAATATCATCCAGATGTGAATAGGAATAAGGAAGCTATTTCAAAAATGCAAATTATTAATCAAGCTTATCAAGAGTTTCTACTACCGCAAACTAATGTTTAGGTAATTAGGGCTTGCTGATTAAATATCGCGCTTATTAACTGATATTGGTTTGAGTAATTGTAGGTCTGGAAAAAGTGCGAGGTTTTAGGTGGTAATGGTTCAAAAATTCAGGATTTTGCTCAAGAGTTGGGCAGGACAATCTTGGGACAAAACGCCCGCTCCTACCTCCTCCAAATTCCCATTTCTTCTGTCTTCCCCTCCTGGGAGGGGTTATACCAATTTGAAAAAAGAATGTTACAGATAATAAGCAGTATTAAAATAATTTGTAGGAAATATTTATTGGAGGAAAAAGATAAATTACTATATAATAAATGGCATAAAACCCATTTCTTCTGACTCCTGACTCCTGTCTCCTGACTCCTAAACAGTAACCTAAGTATTTGTAGCAAAGATTTATCAAACTGGTATTAGGGGTGGGTTGTCTCCTGTCTCCTACCCTCACCCATAAGACTTTTTCAGCAAACCCTAATTAAACCGAAAAACTCTCATGAATTTATTGCCTAAACTCTAAAACAGCATCAAAAGGTTCATCAGATTCAACATAATATCATGTCCGGATCATCAGTGATGAAAAAAATTATCCTCTTGCTTAAACAGTAAATCTTTCTATTTTCCATACTCCCCCTACTCCCCTACTCCCCTACTACCTTAATAATAAGTATTCAACCAGACATGATATAACTTGCTAACAATTCTATATCTAACAAAGGCTTTGTTCCCCTCAAGGGGGCACATGATATGAAAATTTCATCTTTGATATAAGAACTCAATTCAAATAACTTGACTTACGGTCGATCAAATATAAAAAGATATAAATCCAAAATGTTAGACTAGGTAACAACCAAGGTAATAAAATTTCTAATGAAATATAAATTTGTAGGCTAGCCAGTGCATAAATTAGAGTCAATAAAAACCATAAAAAAATAATTTCTTGTTTTTGAGTATTAGTACTATTTCCTAATACTAATACTGTTCCTTTTCCTAATAAAGCAGCTAATAAAATTAACCATAAATTAGGAATAGGTATAACTAATCTTTGATTGAGCAAATGATGAACCATATAAGCATGAATTTCCCCTCCAGTAAATACTGTACTAGGGTTGGCAGGATGTTGAGAACGCCAGTAACCAACAGCAGCAGGTAAAGGAAAATAGTCTCCTCCTGGAGCAACTAATCCTGCATCTTTATATCCAGCAGCAATAATCACTATTGATGGACGTTTATTTAGTATAGTTAGTGGTAATAGTGGGAAATCATTATTCTCCAAAAGTTGCCAAGCAGGTAAACGTAGAAAAACTGCTTCTGGGGGGATAGAAAAATCTATAATTGGATGCATCCACATTTGTCCTAATTTATAGGAAAATTTAGTTAAAGGTTGTAAGCGAGATGAATTGGAAAATAAATCCAAAAATTCATATTCACCTGTGGTCTGATTAATATGATTTTTGACTTGAGATACCCAATGATCTGAGGAATTAATCTGGGGTTGAAGCAACTCCCCAAATTGTTCAAAATTTAACCAGTGAGCAACTGCTAGCCAATAAGCAAAGGGCAATGGCCTATTGCTAGAATATTTCCGTGGCAGCAGTGTAAAATGGGTAACGTAACTGTCATAACCAACAACAAAAGTATTTCCCTGTAGTTGCCAATTTGGGGATGCTAACTCTGGCAATGGTTCAAACCAACCACCAGCTTGATTACGAGATGTTGCTAAAACAAACCAAGTACTTTGTTTTTTTATGGATGAACGCAGAGTCTGAGCTAATTTTCGGTCGTTTTTTGGTTGATGACGATCGAATAGATAGTCCACACCAATGATTTTGGCGTTTATAGATGTAAGTCGATCAATGATTTTAGCTATATAGCTACGATCCATAGGTCTAGGATCGGATATTTTGGCTTTTTTGATGGACTCTTCATCAATTTCAACTAATAGTACGGGAGGCGAATTTTGGCGATCGGGTTGGTTGGTAAATTGCCGATACATGGCTTGCACTAATACTCGCTTTTCAATTAAAAAGCTTTGAGTTGATAATTGCCAACTGCAGAAAATTAATGCACTAAGCGCCATCGCTTCTTTTCTGCTAGGCAACCACCGTTTGCATTTGTGTTTTATTCTAGATGGTTGAAGACAAAATAGTGGGGCATCCGGGTGGCAAAACAAAGATGGTATTAAATATGTACTAGGATAGGTGAGGTTTTTCTGTAGTTTTAAAAATTGACACGCTGATAATAATGATTCGTGAACATCTTTATATTCGGCTAAACTTTTTAGAAATCGCACTAAGAATTCTTGGGCGACTTGATTATGAATAGGTTCTCGCATGATGGCAACTTGACTTAAACCCAAGTCTATCAGGGTGTTAGCGATGCTTAAACCACTACAGGAGTTGAAGATGGCAAATTGTAAACCTCTATGTTTGGCGATAGTTAAGGATTGAGCAATTTCTATTATGGATAGAGATGTGCCAGGGGCGATCGCTAGTTCTCCTCCTGTATGCATATTTTCATTACTGTGTCCGGCGAAAAATAAGATATCCCACCCACGTTCATCTTTTATGGCTTTGAAAATTTTGTCTTTCAGCTCTGCTTGACTTTCGTGAGGTTGCCAACCCACAAACTCTACTTCTGCTATTGGGGAAAGTGATTTTACTGCTTCTCTATCTACCTGGAAATTTAAACCTGTATCATCTCCCAGTATTGCTAATACCCTAGCTTTACCTCGACAGGGTTTGAATTGATAATTGACTGGTGTATCGTGAATATTGATAGGTTGGCGGACTATTCTAATTTTACTGGATGCAGCAAATTCTGTAATTTCCCATACTTCCCAGGGTAAACGACATAAGTCTTGGGAGTTACAAGTTAGAAATATGTCAATAGTAGGTACATGAGCGTTGTGCTGTGATGGTAGTAAATTTTCTGTTTTTTCTTTGGCTGCTTGAGCAATAATTGCTCTAATTTCAAACAGTTCTTCGTGTCGTAGCCAACGATGAAATTCACACAGAAGTTTTGCTTCTGCTTGTACTAATTTTTGCGCCCAATCAACTTGTCTAGTTATTGTTCCTGTATTTACTACCCTTCCTCGTAAGGCTTTATTATAAAAACTCAGATATTTTGTTTGCCAATCTTGATAAAATATGGTAAGCTCCTCAGGATAAGGAAGGGTGACACTTAATTGTTGCCCTCTACCCCAGGCAAGTTCAAATAGGCAGACTTTTTCAACTTGTTGAATCTTCAGGTAGAATCTATAAGCAGTTTGAGTCATTTTTCTTTGATTTTGATCGCATACCTTTTTATATAATACCCAGATAATTAATTATCATATAATTCAGGAGTCAGGAGTCAGGAGTTCATTAATGGATAATGGATAATATCATGTCCGGTTGAATAATTAGACTTTGGTGGAAGGAAGGCAGCTATGCTGGAGCCAGAAGGTTTTCTTCTATTGTCACCTTGATTTTATACACGCTCCGATGCTACCGGACATGATATAATTATCTTTCCCTTTTAAGGAGAGGATTGACAAATAAGGAAAAAATTTATTTTTTTCCCCTTGAAACGGGAGGCTTTTAACCCGAATTGTTTAATTAGGGCTTGCTGATTAAATATAAAAGTCTTTACTGATATTGGTTTTAGGCTTTTTAGGTAGTGAAAAAGTACCCCTGTTTTCCCCTAAGAATGCTCAAAAATTGAGTATTTGAGTAAGAATTGGGTAGACTTGGGCCTGGG
>NZ_JAAHHG010000063.1 GCF_010692555.1 Okeania sp. SIO3B5
TGGTTCGGGAGCGAGGAGGTAGAAGTAAGAATTGTCCCTCAATTTTTCTGTCATAATCATCCCAAAATACTAGCTTTATGCAGCTCTTGCCACCGAAAACAGGCGCACTTTTTCTAGACATAAAATTGCTCAAACCAATATCAGTCAATGCTTTTAGGTTTAATCAGCAAACCCTAATTATTAATTATTAATTATTAATTATTAATTATTAATTATTAACTGCCTTCTTCAAGGTTAAACCTCAGAAAGAACTTCTAAATCCAGAGAACTCAACTTATCATAAGCTGACTCAATTACTCGCTTACCCCTCAAAGCACCAGTATTAGCACCAGGACAAATGTACTGTAGAGTCTCTTGTGAAAATCGGTCAATCAAAAATTTAACACTCTGAAGTTGTCTAGGCCAATGAAAAGTTTTAGCAATACGCAATGGCACAGGTTGCCCTTGACTATTAGGCAATAAATGACGGCCTGTAAATAAAACCCCACCATTTTCTGAATAGTATAAACAAGACGAACCAGGAGAATGACCAGAAGTCCAAAAAACAGTAGTATGTTGACTTAAACTAAACTCTTGCTCAAAGGTTGTTACTTTCAGGTTAGGTAATAAATAAGCTTCCTGTTCTTGAATCAGAATCTCACAGTTGAAAGCTTTTTGAATTTCTTGTGCCTTGCCAATAGCACTACGATGGGTAATATACAACCACTTTACTCCTCCTTGTTCAGCGAGAAACTTTTGATTAGTTTCAATATTGGCAGGACAATCAATTAGAATGTTGGTCTGATTATCTACAATAAAGTAAGAAGTTCCCCCTAAAGTATCCCGATTTGGCGAAAAGGCAAAAATATTTTCTAGGACAAACTGGGGAGATTTGGAGACAAAAGGCTGTTGTGTCAAAGCAGTATTCTTAGATTAAAAATAAACTGAACTCATTAAACTATTATGCTCTTTTTATTGATTTTATTAGGGTTGGTGACATACTTCATGTTACAACGCAACGTAAGTAAAATTACTCGCACTCCTATCTGGATATTATGGCTAGTCATGATGACACCAGCTTTAATATGGACAACTTGGATGTTAGTTTATGGTGAAAGGCAAATACCACCAGGATTAATTATCATTCCCTTTATCTTCTGTCCTTACTTATACTGGTTATTAGTGCAATGGGGACAACAGCAACCCAATCAATCAGAATCAGATGGATCGACAAAAGATAATAGTAATTCCGAGACTAAACCCAAAATAGCTCCTACTCAAACTCCCAATCAAACTCCACCGAAACTAACAATAGATAAAACAGAAGAAGCTAGTCTGAGAAACTGTTTTCCTTGGACAGTTTACTATCTGAGGAATCTTGAATATAAACCTCAAGCAGTTATTTGTCGGGGTGAGTTACGCTCAAATCCTGAAGAAGCTTATCAAACAGTAAGAGAAAATGTAGAAGGAAAATTTGGCGATCGCTTCCTAGTAGTATTTCAAAATAGCTTTCAAGGTAAACCTTTTTTTGCTCTAGTTCCTAACCCACATTGTAATTATGAAAAAACTCAAGTTTCTCAGGAGTATCAAAAACCTGTACTCTTGGCTTTAGGATTATTGCTAATAACTTTATTTACCACTACTTTAGTAGGAACTAGAGAAATAGTTGGTATTACTGAGGATGCCATACAATCTAACCCTAATTTATTAATCCAGGGTTTACCTTATGGGGTTGCTCTCATCCTAATTCTAGGATTACATGAATTTGGCCACTACATAACAGCTCATTTATACAAAATTCGTACTACTCTACCATATTTTATTCCGGTACCGTTTTTCTTAGGGACTTTTGGAGCATTTATTCGGATGCAAAGTCCCATACCTAATCGTAAATCTCTATTTGACGTTAGTATAGCAGGTCCAATTGCCGGATTAGTAGTAACAATACCGCTATTAATTTGGGGTTTGTCAAACTCTAACATAGTTCCTTTATCTGAGGAATCAGGAATATTATCTATAGATTCTTTAAATCCCACTTTTTCTTTTTTATTAGCTGTATTAAGTAAATTAGCATTAGGTACAGAATTAACTTATAACAAAGGCATAGATTTACATCCAATAGCAGTAGCAGGTTATGTAGGTTTAGTAGTAACTGCATATAATTTAATGCCTATTGGACAACTGGATGGCGGTCATATAGTACACGCAATGTTTGGGCAAAGAACTGGGATGGTTATTGGTCAAATTTCTCGGTTTTTGTTATTGCTATTAGCTTTTATAAATCAGGAATTTTTATTTCTAGCAATCTTTTTATTTTTAATGCCTCTTGCTGATGAACCTGCTCTCAATGATGTTAGTGAGCTAGATAATAAACGCGACTTTTTAGGATTATTAATGCTAGGTTTATTGGTAATGATTTTATTGCCTGCACCAAAGATGGTAATACAGTGGTTAAATTTTTAATAAGAAGGAAGAAGGAAGAAGGAAGAAGGCAGAAGGAAGAAGTAAGAAGTAAGAAGGAAGAAGGAAGAAGGAAGAAGGCAGAAGGAAGAAGGAAAAAATAATTGTGTGCTACCTAAAATAAAATTGGTATAACACCTAACACCTAACACCTAACACCTACTCTCACATAAAATTGGTATAAGAGTTAAATGATTGATTTAGAGAACTAATTCCACTTAATTTAGAAGATAATTTATTTAATTTGGAACGAGAAAAACATACAGCAGAAATTGATAGATAAAAGAAAAGAAAAACATCGGTGTCATTTCAGTTAGCCTCCTGTCGGAGGAGCTACGCTAACAGTTAGCCTCCGGAGGAGGAACTGCGTTAACAGTACCTCTGCAATAAGGAGGCTTGAAATACGTAATTATCTTTTTTCTTATTCCCTTAAAAGGCTATGCTTTATAACCCACATTCCGCACCACAAAATGTAGTATAGAATGAGGAGAAAGGAGACAGGAGACAGGAGACAGAATTTGAGAAGAAAATCATAGCTGTCGCGATCGAGTACAGGATCAAGCAAGTATTTATGCGTAAATTTTTTACTTCATTATTTGATCGACGAAAAAAGTAATTGAGATGATTTGTATAGTATAAATACCTACAAAGCTACGGATTTATATACTACTTTTAATGATACAAACTGAAGTGCGGAATGTGGGTTATAAACATCTTTCTTAATACCATTTTCAAAAAATACTGTTACAGTGCTTTAGTCTGTTACTAGGAGTGTTGAGATTAATATTGTAGCGACCTTTTTTGAATTTGGTATAACATAAAAATTGACAAAATAGACAAGTTATGTAGAAGTCTTTAACAGGTTTTTGTCAGAGAAAAAGTTTATTCAAAAGTACATTTTTTTTGATAACTTAAGTAGTTTTTCCTATCTACTATGATTCTTTCTCCTTTCTCCCCTACTCCCCTGCTTCCCACAAGATTTTCAGGAGTTCCTTATTAGGGATAGCTTAAAAGGGGAGGCGCATACCTACAATTTTTCGGTAAAAAGGTTTCCGGGACTTTTTAATGTCAGAAAATAACCAACACTTGTTTGATATCTTATTTGAAAATGCTATAAATTTCTAGGACTTATTTCAATTTTCAGCTTTTATTTAGGGCTTACTGATTAAATCTAAAACCATTGACATATAAAAGTTTTAGCATTTTTTAGTTAAAAAAAGTCCAAGCTTTTAGGTCGTAATGGTTCAAAAAATTAGCATTTTAGGCGCATAGTTGTGCAGAATAATCAAGGGATTATTCTTCCTCCTATCTCCTCTATAATTCCCATTTCTCCTGTCTCCTGTCTCCCCCTCCTGGGAGGGGGAGGGGCGAGGGGTGGGTTGTCTCCTACCCTTACCCATAAGACTTTTTCAGCAAACCATATTTATTTATGCGTTATTTTGTCTTCAAACAAATGATTAACAAGGTAAATTCTCTCATCTTGGCTATAGTTTTGATTTTATTATCAGTTGCAATACCTAACTTTAATCTACCTGTAACTAATGCAGGAAATATGCTCTCAGGATTTAGCTTGTCTGCACAAAATGATTGGCAAATTACCGTAGGGGAAAGCCAAAAATCAGCCGATAAATTAGCTTTAGATTTACAGAAAAGTCTCAACAGCAAAAGGAATAAAATTGGGAAATTAGCTATATTAACTATTCATCCCCACGGAGAGTTTGACAGAACAGAACCAATTTCGTTAGCAGAGAGAGAAGGTGGGGGGTCAGTATTAGAAATGAAGATACATTGGCATAGAAAACTGCCCTTTATTACACGCAATCATTTAACTATTATTGACTGGGAAATTTTAGACAATCAACATTTGGAAGCTACTGTTGTTTTAGATGATGCTATACTTTCTCCAATTCATCCTCAAGAGTTAAATGATTTATTTAAAGAGTTACTGCCAGATAATCTCTAAAAGTCGAATGTAATAAGAATTTTGATATTCTTGCCCACATTCCGCACTTCAATTTGTAACATGAAAATTAGTATAAAATCCGTAGCTTGCTTAAGTATTTAGACTATATAAATTATCTTCATTTACCTTGATAGGAAGTCAAATTCTCGGTTAAATATTAAGCATAAATATTTACTGAATCCTTGATTCCTATTGACCACTATAATTTTCTTCTTACTTCTTACTTTTGACTTTTGACTTTTGACTTTTGATTACTGAATCCTTGATTTCTATTGACCACTATAATTTTGTTCTTACTTTTGACTTTTGAATTTTGACTTTTGACTTTTGATTACTAGACCCAGAAAGGGTGTAGTTGAATTGATTAAATGGTTACTCATATCTATTGATTTATGACTAATTTAAAAAAATGGAAGCTTTTACAATCTAGGTTAGTAATTAATAATAAATGGTGTCAGGTAAGACAGGATGAAGTTGAATTACCGAATGGCAAAATTATAGATGATTTTTTTGTTAATGTTAGACCAGATATTGCACTTGTTTTTCCTGTAACTGTTCGACAAGAAATTGTATTTGTCCGTCAATATAGACATGGAGTTGGTAAAGTCTTATTAGAGCTACCTGCTGGTGCTTTTAATCCTCAAGTAGAAATTCCTGAAGTAGCTGCTAGTAGAGAACTTACTGAAGAAACTGGATATGTTGCTGAGAAATTAATTAAATTAACAACTTTATATGATAATCCTGTTAAAGATACAAATTATATTCATTTATTTGTTGCTGAAAATGTCATTAAGTCTCAACAACAAGAGCTTGATATTACGGAAGAAATTGAAGTAGTGCTAATACCTATCGATGAAGTTATTAAGAGAGTATTGATAGGAGAAATAAGTGTTTCTGGAACTGTAGCAGCAATATTTTTAGGATTGGAATATTTGCACAAGTCTAAATATTGATTTTAACTGTGGATTAATCAGTTATATAACAATTCCCAAAAAGCGTGGGGTACAAAATTCCTTTGTTTTAGACAGTGTAAGCATTCAGCTATTAGCTTGTCAGCTAGCCTCCTCCGGAGGAACTGCGGACTTCAGCAACAAGACTCTCTTATACAGGATAGTGTTTAAATTAATATAGACTTTAAGGGCAAAGGAGCCAACTTTTGTAGTAATAGAATTAATAAAGCTTTTATCTAAAATTAAAGGTAATAGCTGATGGCTGATAGCTGACGGCTGAATGCTTACTAGGCAGTAGGGAATAGGGAATAGGGAATAGAAAAAAAGAAAAGCAACTGTACCTCAGTAACTGGAGAAACGCTATACCAATTTTATATACTGATAACTGATAACTGATAACTGATAACTGAAATAACCCCTACTCCCTACTCCCTACTCCCTCTTTTCCGGAGGTATCTATTGACTGATAATCAGAACAATCTTTACATAAACCGAGAGGGTTAACAGCACAACGAATTAGAGGAGACCTAGCATTAAACTGACAACTTAGGTCTCCTATGATATATCCTAATCCTTCAATATATTGTTGTTCTGGTTGAGTAGATATGGTTGGTATTCCTGTATAGTTTACTGCCAATCTAATAGATATAAGTCTTTCTCTAGTTCGTGCTTTAAACTTGTGCAGTATCCACAAAGAAACTATCCAAGGAGTGATACCTATCAAAAAAATTAGTAAAATCTTAAACACATTTATTCTAATTTATTGTAACTTCATAATTACTCTATCGCTGCAAATAATATCAATGAAAATTATTTATTTTTTACAGCAATAAATTTAGATTATCGGTTAATCAAAACCTTTATATTTGTTAGATTTGTTAGATTTGAAGATGGAATAGTTTTTTTCAAAAATAATGTTTTTGGCATATCACTGTCTGCTTTAACCACAGGAGATAGAGAAGTAAAAGGCAATTTAAGATGAGATAAATCTATCCCTGAAAATATATGTAAAGATAAAGTAATAGCAACTGCTAACCAAATTTTTTCCCACACCTCACACCCTCCTTTAATTTTAATTAAAATATAGAACAAGTTAGTTTGGAGGCTATCGTAATAAGTAAATATTACAAAACAAATTTACTAACTGTCTGTGACTTGAAAGTAGGTAAAATCGTGAGTTTAATCACTGTTTAATTAGGGTTTGCTGAAAAAGTATTATGAGTGAGGTGAGGAGTCAACCCACGCCTCGCCCCTCCCCCTCCCAGGAGGGGAAGTCAGGAGAAATGGGAATTATAGAGTAAGTAGGAGTAAGAATTGTCCCTAGATTTTTCTTTCTATCGTGGATAACTAAAGTCTTCTCTGCTTTTTCCCTCTTCCTTCTGCTAAAGTTTAAAACTCAGATAACACCAGATTTTTCTTTCTATGCTGGATAACTAAAGCCTTCTCTGCTTCTTCCCTCTTCCTTCTTCCTTCTTCCTTCTGCTATTGAACGATAAAATGACCCCATACACCAAACATATAGTGGGAGTACATTAACTGATGCTGACAAAAATCCTGGCCTTAGCTGTTGGTCTTGGTAGTTTAGCCTTATATCTAGTGGCCTTTTTCTTTCCAGAAGTCCATCGAAAAAATGATTTTATCTGGAGTGGTGTGGGTCTTTTCTATGGCTTAATATTATGGTTCTGTGCAGGTAGAATTACAGGTGCAGTGTTATTGGGTCAAGTAGCAAGTGTAGCTTTATTGGGTTGGTTTGGTTGGCAAACCCTGACATTGCGTCGCCAAGTTACTCCAGTAGCAGAGCAAACAAAAATATCTACTCAGAAAAGTAATAAAGACAAAACTCAAGAACAACCAACTACTATTCCTCAAGCATCATCTGAAGAAGTAGACACTATCCAAAAATCAGATATTACGGAAATAGCTTCCTCTATTCAAGAGGAAGAAAATGAAGTTAAACCAGCGGAAATTAAATCTGAATTAGCGTCATCTGAAACTATTTTAGATTCAAGCAATGTAACACAAGATTCTGAGGTAGATGCAGCTACAAATATGGCAGAACAAAATGTCATAACAGATACAAATATGACAGAAGAAAATGTCATAACAGATACGACGAAAGATTTTTCAGAAACACCCCAGAATTTACAGAAAAGTTCATCTAAAAAAGGTGGTGGTTTTTCTCAACTATTGACACCTGTTAGTGGTTTATTGAGTAATATTAAAAACGCAATTAAAGGTAAAGATAGTAAAGATACAGATACAAGCTCTGAATTAGTATCCAAAGAAAATCAAGTTGAAACAGAAGAATTAGTGTCTAGTGAAGAAGTTACTTCTGAAGTTAATGATTTAGTTGGTGATGGAAAAGAAAATTCATCTGAGCCAGAATTTTTAGCAGAAAAAGAAGCACCTTTAGTCTCTGATGTACAAAAAGAGACTACTTTGGAAGAAGTTGAGGAAGAATCTACCTTATCTTCAGATATAAAGGCTACGTCTACGGATGATGAAAAAACTATTTTAGAGACTAATGCAGAAAGCATTGAAACTCAAGATAGTCCGGTTTCATCAGATAAAATAACTACTCAAGATAGTGAAAAATCAGAAGCAAAAGATACTCCCATTTCTTCTGAGGAAAAATCTGAAAATAAGAATTTAGAATCGGATTTATCAACGGATAGTACAAACAAGTCAGTAGATTCGTAAGGTTACAATTTCACAGACTAAAAATTCAGTAATAACAAATAAAAATTATCAGGGAATTTAAAGGGAAGCTAGCAGATAAATTCCCTGTTTTTTTATTGTATGGCAGAAGGAAGAAGGGAAGAAGTAAGAAGTAAGAAGGAAGAAGGAAGAAGGAAGAAGGAAAAATCTGGTGTTGTCTGAGTTTTAAGCTTTTGATATGTCTAGGACTTAGGCAGATACGCTATATATAGTACTCATAACTATTGTCCAATAGTTGCTGGACTCTATACACAGTGTCTTTGCGTAAGTCCTGATGTCATCATCTTTGCTTCGACTGCAGGAAGAAAGAAGAAGGAAGAAGGAAAAATATGGTGTTGTCTGAGTTTTAAGCTTTTGATATGTCTAGGACTTAGGCAGATACGCTATATATAGTACTCATAACTATTGTCCAATAGTTACTGTACTCTATACACAGTGTCTTTGCGTAAGTCCTGATGTGATCATCTTTGCTTCGACTGCAGTGAAGAAGGAAGAAGTAATACCATTTCTCAAAAACTTTTCTACATTTTGTTGAGTAGGGGAGTAGGGGAGTGGGGGAGTGGGGGAGAAGAAAACATAAGAATAATGAATATTAAATTAGCTAAAATTAGCAGAAAAGTGATTCAGCTTCTGCTTCTGCTCATTAGTTAATAACTGAAGTATTGCGCAAGTATAGCATTACTTTTGGGAATTGGTATAAGAAGGAAAAATATGGTGTTGTCTGAGTTTTAAGCTTTTGATATGTCTAGGACTTAGGCAGATACGCTATATATAGTGTTCATAACTATTGCCCAATAGTTGCTGGACTCTATACACAGTGTCTTTGCGTAAGTCCTGATGTGATCATCTTTGCTTCGACTGCAGTGAAGAAGGAAGAAGTAAGAAGGAAGAAGGAAGAAGGAAAAATCTGGTGTTGTCTGAGTTTTAAGCTTTTGATATGTCTAGGACTTAGGCAGATACGCTATATATAGTACTTATAACTATTGTCCAATAGTTACTGGACTCTATACACAGTGTCTTTGCCTAAGTCCTGATGTGATCATCTTTGCTTCGACTGCAGTGAAGAAGGAAGAAGTAATACCATTTCTCAAAAACTTTTCTACATTTTGTTGAGTAGGGGAGTAGGGGAGTGGGGGAGTGGGGGAGAAGAAAACATAAGAATAATGAATATTAAATTAGCTAAAATTAGCAGAAAAGTGATTCAGCTTCTGCTTCTGCTCATTAGTTAATAACTGAAGTATTGCGCAAGTATAGCATTACTTTTGGGAATTGGTATAAGAAGGAAAAATCTGGTGTTGTCTGAGTTTTAAGCTTTTGATATGTCTAGGACTTAGGCAGATACGCTATATATAGTACTTATAACTATTGTCCAATAGTTACTGGACTCTATACACAGTGTCTTTGCCTAAGTCCTGATGTGATCATCTTTGCTTCGACTGCTATAATTTTTTTTCTTAGATATATGAGGTTCTTGAATGAGCAAAAATTCAGTAGCTAGACCTTTTCTAAAATGGGCAGGAGGTAGTGTGATTCGTTAGGTCGAAACTGCTTTTAGGAGCGGGGGATGACCTGGGTTGATTTTTTTAGATCGACTACAACTGTAGAGAGTTTCTAGGTTTAAGTCCTAGCATCGAGATGTTCGATTGAATCCATTATCCCCATTAAGGAGAGTGGCGCTCAAATTAGTGAAGCGGGATAAAAAGCAGGTAATATAGCTGAAGTCAGAAGTCAGAAGTCAGAAGTCAGAAATTAAACTCTTGCTGTGACTAAATTTGAGAGGAGCGAGAATGTCCTAATAGTAATGGCGACTGCTATAACTAACCTATCTAAGTTAAATCCCTGCAAGGGAGGTCGAAAGGGTTAACATTCGTGAACTGATGATTGGAAGCGTCGTCAGCCCAAGATAGAAATACGATAGGTCAGGTTTCTATCGAAATATAGCAATAGTACAGATAGGGCATAGACATAGACTGATTATGATCTTTAGACAGGGAAATGTATTTTCCTACTGTTCCCTGTTCCCTATTCCCTGTTCCCTGCTATAGGAATGAGAATCAGAGAATTTCCTCTTTCTGATTAACATCCTTCTCTTACCGATAAGAGCATTCCTCGGCGTATAGTCAGAACCCAACCCGACCAGACAAAACCTCTACGGAACGAAGTAACCCTAATAAAGTTCTCATTGAGTAGGCAGCCAAGCTATAAACTTTATTGGGGAAGGATGATGTCAAAAGCTAATGCCTGGAGTAATTTCCAGGATATGCAGACGGACATCCCTAAGTCTAGAGAGTAGAGCGCGACCTGAACTGGTCGTCTGAAATGGGAGGCCCAACTCCTCTGGTGATTTTCTCCACCAGCCCTTATAGAAAAGACTCACAGAGTCCGGCCACTTCTAGAGTAAGTAATGAAATAGAGGGAATGCAGGCCCTAAAAGTAGCCAAAGCTGCTAGGGATTGAGCAGCAAGGAGCGAAAGGGAATAGATGTAATGGTGAACACAGCTAAGTTAGTGATTAAACTGCGTCATCTAGAAAATAGCCAAATTATCCCTGACAGGCTATGGCCAAAAGGGCAAGTAGAGAGGACTAAGTACTTCTGCTTCGCTTAGTCGAGAAAACGAAACCTCTACCGCAGAATAACTAACCACCTAAAACATCGTTGAAGGTTTGAAGTAAAGGCTTGAGCCGTGTGATGGGAAACTGTCATGCACGGTTCTTAGGGGAGGAGAGAGAGGTGACTCTCGAACCTTACCCGATAACTAATCACGGAAGTCAAAAGTCAAAAATCAAAAGTCAAAAGTAAGATTTTATCAGCTCAAAACTTTGATCATACGGTAATTTCAGGAAATTACTTAACATTTATAGGACTTACGCATATACGCTATATATAGTACTTGTAACTATTGTCCAATAGTTACTGGACTCTATACATAGTGCCTTTGCGTAAGTCCTGATTTAGATAAAGGAGCGAAACTATTTGTGACATTTTTGAAGTGAATTGGTATAAGTAAAGGCAAAATGACCAATACGAGTGAAACAACTACGGTGGAAATGAAATGGAGTGATATTAACTGGAAATCGGTTAATAGAGCAGTATTTCGCCTTCAGAAAAGAATCTACAAAGCGTCGCTAAATGGTGATACCAAAACTGTCAGGAAACTACAGAAATTACTGGTAAAGTCTAAATCAGCTAAACTACTCGCAGTCAGGAAAGTAACACAGTCCAATCCTACCCGACAAAATACTCCAGGCATAGATGGGATAGCAATAGCCCAAAAAATTAAACTGGATGGCAAAGCTCAACCTGTCCGCAGGATTGAAATTACTCAGCTAAACAAACAGGAGAAAAAACCATTGGGAATACCCATAATGGAAGACTGGGCTAAACAGGTATTAGCTAAAATAGCTCTAGAACCAGAATGGGAAGCAAGGTTTGAGGTTAATTCTTATGGTTTCAGAGCGGGAAGATGTGCTAAAGATGCGATCGCAGCTATCTATAGTGACATCAAAAGAACGAGTTACTATGTTCTAAATGCTGAAATAGAAAAGTGCTTCGACCAAATAAACCATAGAAGATTATTGGATAAACTCAATACTTATCCAGCTATGCGCCGTCAAATTAAGGTATGGCTCAAAGCAGGGGTAATTGAAAAGGATGTCTTCTACAAAGCCGAAAATGGTACTCCAAAAGGTGGTGTAATTTCTCCGTTATTAGCTAACATAGCTTTACATGGAATGCAGGAGGCATTACAAGAGGTATTTTCCCAGAAATATACTACCTATGAGAGACAACCCAATATCAATTTCAATCCACCTCTATTCCACAGATATGCGGATAATTTTGTTATCTTGCACAAAAGTAGAAAGGTGATAGAGGAATGCCTGCAAATTATCAATGACTGGTTGGAAAATATGGGTTTAAAACTAAAAGACTCAACAACAAGAATTGCTCACACTCTAGGAGATGGAAAAGTTCAGACAGGATTTGACTATCTAGGGTTTAATGTCAGGCAATATCCAGTCAAAGATATAAACAGTGCAACGGATGGAAATGGTAATAAGTTAGGGTTTAAAACTCTTGTAAAACCTGCAAAGGAAGCTATAAAACGCCATGTCAGAGTCCTAAAACATACAATCCGACTGTATCGCAATGCACCGCAAGAGAAATTAATAGAAATGCTAACACCTAAAATTAGGGAGTGGTGTAATTATTATGACTCTGTGGTAAGTTCAAGAGTCTTCGCAAAGATGGATAATATCTTATACCATCAACTTCTCAGATGGGGATACTATCGTGCGCCTATGCAGGGTAAAAAGCATATAGTAAATAAATACTGGGGAGTTGATAAGGGAAAAGGATGGAAATTCATCACGCCAGATGGGAAAGTATTGCGAAACCATAAGGAGAGTAGAGGAGTGGGGGAGTGAGGGAGCGTGGGAGTAGGGGAGTGGGGGAGTGGGGGAGTGGGGGAGTAGGGGAGTAATTATAGAATTATAAACATATATTATATAACCGAATTCTATATAATTACACAATAGTAAATGCGCCTTGCTTGAACAATATTTTATATCAATTCCGCTCGGGTTCGGTATAAAAAAATGTTCCATCTGAGCGCCATTTCTACATCTTTCTTTCTATCCCCACACTTCTCTCTCCCAGACTTCCCACCCTTTTTATCTAATTACATCGATGCCATCAGATTTGATATTACCAGTGAAGACAATCTGGAAGTAGACCATATAACTCTCCAATATTTAGGGGGTAAAAATAATATGGCTAACAAAAAATTCCTGCACAATTACTGCCATCATCAGAAAATTTTTCAAGATGGTAGTCGCGATCGCAAACAAACTAGCTAGGAGGAGCCGAATGAAGGGGAACTTTCATGTTCGGTTCTGAAGGAGAGTTTGGGATAGTGATATCTCATTCGACTCTAACAAAGACAATTATTGCCTGAGTTAATCAAATATATTGATGAAAAATCCCTAAAAAAGCATACCTATTATGAACCTTTTATTGGAGGTGGAGCACTTTTATTTGAGTTACAACCAACTAGGGCAGTTATTAATGATAAAAATCTGGAATTAATTAACTGTTATCAGGTGGTGAAAGATTCATTGGATGATTTAATTGTGGAGTTAAAAAAACATCAAGAAAAAAATAGTTCGAATTATTATTATGACATGAGAAATTTAGACCGTATGTCTAAATATAAAAATCTGTCAGCAGTACAAAAAGCAGCTAGAATTATCTATTTGAATAAAACTTGTTACAACGGTTTATTTAGAGTTAATTCTCAAGGTCAATTCAATGTTCCTTTTGGTAGATATAAAAAACCTAATATTTTGGATGAAGATGTTTTAAAAGCTGTGAGTAAATATTTAAACAAACCTCAAGTAAAACTATTAAATCTGGATTTTGCGGAGGCTGTTAAGAAGGCAAAAAAAGGTGATTTGATCTATTTCGATCCACCTTATGACCCGGTTTCTGATACAGCATCTTTTACCGGATATGATGCTAATGGTTTTAACCGGAATGAACAGGAAAGATTGAAGCAAGTTGTTGATGATTTAACAGAGAGAGGTTGCCGAGTTATGTTGAGTAATTCTCAGACTGATTTTATTATGGATTTATATCAAGATTATCGCGATAAAATTCACATAGTTAAGGCAGCACGTAATATCAATTCTAAAGGTTTGAAAAGAGGTAAAGTTAATGAAATTATAGTTTTAAATTTTTCAGTTTAGAGTTATATCATTTCCGGTTGAATACTTACACTTTGGAGGAAGGAAGGCAGGAGGCAGGAGGCAGAAGGGAAGAAAAGGTTAGAAGGGAAAAAGGTTTTTTATCACTGATTATCCGGACATGATATTACAGGGGATTCTACCTTGGTGAAATACACCCCTCGCGGGCAAGATGCTATAGCGGGCAAGATGCCCGCACTGGGAAAATTTAATTATTAATATCTCTACTTCATGTTTGGAATATGCTGTATATCATTTACCGAAAAAATGTGGTCTAAAGCCTCCCTATAATTGGGTCTAATACCAAGCGTGAAAAAAGAATGCTACAAAAAGGTAGATATTGATCGGATATACTTAAAAATAGCTCCTCCAGTTCATTTGAGATAGTTATATCTATCTTTTTTTCAATATTTACCCCTTCTTCCTTCTTCCCTCTTCCTTCTTTCTTACTTCTACCATTTGTAACAAACATTTATCACGCTTGGTATAAAACCCCGTCTTTTAAAGCGAAATGTTTTTGGAGGGTTGCTTAAAAACAACTTCTGAATTTTGACTTTTGAGTTCTGACTTCGTTATAATTCTGTCTCTGGTAACCACAATAAATCTGTTACTCCGAAATCTTTACCACATTGACTAATTAAAGTAGTAAGTTGACCGCGATGATGAGTTTGATGATTGAAAAAATGTAAGAGTAAAAACCAAACTGGAAATGTACATTCTCGTTTCTGAGACTTACTTATAAAAGTCAAAGGTTAAGACAACTTTTCCTCTGTTAATGAATCAATATAACTATGAATTTCTTTGTCTATTTTTTGACGTTCTTCCCATAATAAGTCAAATTCAGCAATTAATTCTTGTCTTAAAGATTCAATTTCAAAAGTATAATTTTCAAAACGACTTAACCACAATTTATCTGCTAATAAAAGATGGTTGAGTGTGCCGTGAATTGAATTAAAAAATGCTCTCTTATCTTGCCGACGTATTTCATCGGGTATGGATGCACAAACTTGGTAAATTTTTTCGTTCATCCATTGGTTAGATTGAGATAATCTTTGAAAATAATTGGTTTTTTTCATTAGAAATTTCTAGAAAAGAGGGAGTAGGGAGTAGGCAGTAGGGAGTAGGGATGTTGTATGCAACGTCCCTACAAAGTAGGGGGAAAGAATTGATGAATAACAGTGGGATAATTGATTTTATTTTTTATTCAGGACTTACGCAAATTGACTTTTAAACCACCATCTGTAGGGGTAAATGGTATTAGCCATTGCTAAAGGGGAAAGTTTTTTTATCACTAATTATCCAGACATGATATTACTGCGTAATCTAAAATCCGGTTATATAGTATATGTTGATAATTCTATAATTACTTCAATATCCAATCTGGGTGCATCTCAATGCATGAATAAAGCCAAAAATTTATCCCTTTTAGGCAACAGGCAATAGGGAATAGGGAATAGGGAATATATAGGAAAAAAGTATTTTTGCTTGGGATGAGATGCACCCTCTAATCTCCCCTACTCCCCTACTCCCCTACTCCCTGACAATTCCGTATATCCGTGCCATAATCCGTGTGAGCCACTCCCCCACTCCCTGAATTCTGACTCCTAATTAAATAATCGGTTGATGAATTTCTCCTAACATTACTTTGGCTTTAGCTCCGGTAACTTCTGGCAAATTACTGGGAATTTTTAAAGAACGCCAATAAGCTAAAACTGCAAAGGCGATCGCTTCTTTAAAATCTACATCTACACCTACTTCAGCAGTGGTAATTACTGGAATTGGTACTAATAAATTCTGTATCCGTTCTTTTAAATATAAATTATGACTACCACCGCCACATAATAATATTTGATCTGGTAAATTTGGCAAAAAATTTCGATAGCTATGATTAATGGAAGCTGCTGTTAATTCTGTGAGAGTTGCTAATATATCAGCAGCACTTAAATTATAATTTTCTCCATCAGCAAGACAGTTAAATAAATAGTCTTTGCCAAATAATTCTCTACCTGTAGATTTTGGTGGCTTTTGTTGGAAAAAGTTTTGTTTTAACCATTTTTCTACTAAGTTTTGACATGGTACTCCACTAGCCGCCCATTCTCCATTTTTATCATAGGTTTTCCTACCTTGAGAAAGGTGTTGTACTGCTAAGTCTAATAGTGTATTACTCGGACCTGTGTCCCAACCTAATATACTATTTTTGAGGTCTGGTGATTTTTGACTTTTAATATAAGCAACATTTCCTATTCCACCTAAATTTTGAATGCAGCGACTATATTTAGGGTGGCTCAGTAAATGAATATCTACACAAGGAACTAAAGGCGCACCTTGACCTCCTGCAGCAATATCGGCAGCTCGAAAATTACTAATAGTGGGAATACCTGTGATATTAGCAATTACTTCACCACGTCCTAACTGAAGGCTATAACCTAATTGTTGAGATGGTGGACGGTGATAAACGGTTTGACCATGAGAGCCAATAATTTCTGCTGATATATCACTTTTTTGATTAATTGTCAATACTGCTTGGGCAAATTCTTGGGCAATAGCATCATCAAGTTCTGCCAGTTCAGCTATTGTCAGAGATGTACCGCCACAAACACTAAGAATTTGAGAGCGTAATTTTTCTGAGTAGGGATAAGTAGTTGCTGCTAGGAGTTCAACTTTTAAATTTGTTTGACCACCAGCAACATCAACTAAAGCTGCATCTATACCATCGACGGAAGTGCCACTAATCAAACCAATAATTTTGGTCATTTTTCATTACCTAAATAACACAGGAGCATGAAAGCCATCGTCTTTTAAGCGATAGATCAAAGGCGAGGAGTCGGATTTTAATCCGAAGTATTTTATTTTACCGAAAAGCAATGTAGAAGGCTCCGTGTTTGAACCGGGACATGAAAACAAGGGAATCGTTGAGACTAGACAACTTTAGTTGTCTTCTATTACTATGATCGACAACAACTTTTCGTTCCGCCCGTTTCCAATGTACTCTTGTCAGCAAGTTTTAGTTGCTCAAAATCCTGAATTAATTGCTATCTTAACATTCTTATGCGAAGAGTCTCACAAACTAACTAACATGGGAATATATTATGGTCGGCAATTATTTTTTAAGTCTCACAAAACTCTGGGCAAGTTTGACTTGGAAAAAGTCTACAAAAGGAACTATCATTACAAAGTTTTATATTCGCTCTTCAGCACAACAAATATTGAGAACTGTAGCTGAATCATTTAGCTTTTATTATAGTCTTATTATTGCCTATAGTTCAGGAAAAATCTCAGACAGACCAAGGATTCCTAACTACAGAAAAAAAGGAGGAATGGCTACAGTTAGTTACCCGGCTCAAGCATTAAAGCTTAAAGGTAATCAAATTAGAGTACCACGCTTAGAATACCTGTAAATGCTGGTTTGGTCTAGATTGCTTTTTAATTCCCATGCCTAGTAATCTAGAAATTTCATCTCTCAAAGAACTGAGAATATTACTAAGAAATAGATGTTTTTACTATGAATTTGTCTATGAAAAAGAAGTAGTAGTTAAACCTCAATTAAATCAAGAAAATGTATTAGGAATAGACCATGGTGTAAATAATTGGTTGACCTGTGTATCGAATGTAGGTACTAGCACGGGTAGTAGATGGTAAACAGATCAAATCAATGAATCGTTGGTACAACAAACAGATATCAACTATTAAGGAAAATCAACCGACTGGATTTTGGTCAAATAGGCTAGCTGCCATTACAGAAAAGCGTAACCGCCAAATCCGATTTGGGTATTAACAAAGCAGCCAGAATAGTCATTAATCATTGCGCACAAAAATTCTATTGGTACAATTGTATTTGGTTGGAATAAAGGTCAGAAAAATGAAATCAAATTAGGAAAAAAAAGTAATTCAGAATTTGTACCAATTCCTACTGCTAGACTCAAAGAAAGAATAGCTCAGTTGTGCGATGAATATGGAATAATATTGATAGAAACACCAAGAAAGTTATACAAGTATAGCTTCATTCAGGACTTACGCAAAGACACTATGTATAGAGTACAGTAACTATTTTCCAATAGTTACAAGTACTATATATAGGGTATCTGCGTAAGTCCTATTCATTTTTAGATGGTGACAATCTACCTAATTAGGGTTTGCGCTCAAAAGTCTGATGGTGAAGGTAGGGAGTAGGGAGTAGGGAGTAGGGAGTAGTTAAGAATCAGGAGGAATGGGAGTTAATTAGGATGTAGTTGGAATAATTATCTCTTAATTTTTCTGTCCTACTAAACTTTTTATGCTAACTTTTTGCACCTTTTTGACCTAAAAGCTTGTACAATTTGGCGACTAAAAATTGCTAAAAGCAATATCAGTCAATGCTTTCAGATAATTTAAGCAAGCCCTAATTATGGTGAGAAACCCAATGATTGGAAACCTAAGTCCTTCAGACAAGCTTTCCTACGGAATGCTACGCAAACGCTTTTCATGTCGCGCAGCGAAACAGGAAAAAGAATAAAGCGTGGTTTGTATAGAACTGGTAATAATTGCTTGATTAATGCAGACTGTAATGGGGCTGCAAATATCATCAAAAAAGTAAGCAGAAAGCTAAGTTTAGACTTAAGCAGACTGTGTAGGGGCACTTTGACTTGTCCCCAGAGAGTGTATCTTTGGTCAGCTAAGAATAGACGGAGCAACACGGATTTATCCTGTTGCGTAGTATCTACTTAGAATCCCCTTGGCTTCAGCTGCGGGGAGTAGTCAACAACAATGACAATTACTACTGTGATATTATCGCGACCTCCTCCATCTTTAGCTGCATCTACAAGCTCTTTAGCAATAGGTTCACAATCATCACTAGAACTTAATATCGGGACAATTAGCGTCTCAGATAAGTCTTCTGTCAATCCATCACTACACAGTAATAGGCGATCGCCAGTTTGAATATCAACAGGCAAGATATCTACTTTGCCCATATCTTCCCTACCTAAACATTGAGAAAGCACATGACGCCAAGGATGTACTCTAGCTTGTTCAGGAGTTAAAGCATTTTGTCTCACTGCTTGAGCTACCCAAGTTTGGTCTTCTGTAATTTGTTCTAAATTTTGAGCTCGAAGTCGATAGAAGCGAGAGTCACCTACATTTGCACACCAATATTCTTGTTCTCGGAATATAACTACTACGCCAGTAGTACCCATATCTGAACGTTCTGGGTTTTCTATTTGGTCGCATAAAATAGCTTCATTGGCTTTGAGAAAAGCATCTTCTAACAATTTTGGTGATTCTATAACATCCTGCCAATGGCTCACAAGATAATTTTTAATTACTTCCGCAGCAATTCTACTAGCTTCTTGGCCACCTGCGTGTCCTCCCATACCATCAGCAACAATAAAAAATCGTCCTTCAGGGTCTATGTAGTAAGAATCTTGATTAACTGAGCGAACACAACCTTTATCAGTAGTACCTGCGAAATTCAATTTCATAGAATTTAGTTGAAGGCTTTTTGTCCCATTTTGATGTTTATTATCCACCTATATATTTAATATCCCAATTTTTATATACTTTAGTTGTATTCTAGCATTGTAGTGCTACTAATTAGGGTTTGCTGAAAAAGTCTTTTGGTAGTGGTGGGAGACAGGAGAAAACTCACCCCTAACCTCTCTCAGGAGGGGAAGACAGGAGACAGGGGAAATGGAAATTATGGAGGAGAAAGCTTTTATTTCAAACTAAAAGCAATAGCTGATGGCTGAGTGCTTACGTTTTATCTAATCAGATTAATTCAAATATCTGATGCCAAATAATGGTTTGGCAGGTCAAATTAACCATTCAATTAAGGATATAATTTAGCAAAGTTTGTGATTGAGTATGAATAAGTTTGCCGGAAAATAAACTCACTGCTATGATTCCCAAGTTTGCTCTAAATGGGGTTGGCGCTCAAAAGTCTTTTAGTAGGGGTAGGAGACAGGAGAAATGGTATGGGAGCGAGAAGGTGGAGTTCATTAATTGATAATTGATAATGGATAATTGATAATTACCTCTGGTTAAAACTGTTACGGAATTGAATATAAGGAAATCAGGATTTACGCAAAGGCACTATTTATAGGGTTAAAGTACTATTGTTCAATAGTTTTGAGCGCTATATATAGCGTATATGCGTAAGTCCTAACCAATATCAGTCAATGCTTTAAATTTTAATCAGCAAACCCTAACTATTAATTGTTAATTATTAATTATTAATTATTCGGTACCAATATCAGTCAATGCTTTAAATTTTAATCAGCAAACCCTAACTATTGATTATTAATTATTAATCATTAATTATTGATTATTAATTGCTAATTATTGATTATTAATTGCTAATTATTAACTATTCGGTACCAATATCAGTCAATGCTTTAAATTTTAATCAGCAAACCCTAACTATTAATTATTAATTATTAATTATTAATTATTAATTATTCGGTAAGTTTTTTACTCGGAATTTGATGAAGGAAAAAAGTAATTGAGATGATTTGCATAATATAAACACCTACCAAGATACAAGTTTATATACTACTTTTAATGATACGCTCTTGAAGTGCGGAATGTGGGTTATATGTCAATGCTTTTAGATTTAATCAGCAAACCCTACAGCGGTTTTCATATGAATAAACCACAATCTTCAAACCAACCCACGGCATCGTCTTCAGTAATTTGAGCGTACGCGCTTACTAATAACTCGATCCAATTGTTCTGAAGTTCGAGCTTCATAAGAACGGAGGAAATTCTTAAATTTTGACCAGCATAATTCTATAGGTGACAAATCTGGAGAGTAAGCTGGTAAGAATATTAATTTGGCTCCTGCTGAGTTAATTAATTCTTCAATTCTTTGCCCTTTATGGATACTTAAATTATCCATCAAAACAATTGCTTAAGCTCCATAATTGAGGTACTAAAATTTGTTCAATATATACTTCAAATATTTTTTTATTTGTACTGCCAATTACCGTCATTGATGCAATTAAACCATCTAGACTTAATGCTCCTAATACACTTGTATTGCGACCTCGATTTATCGGAGCATTTGTGACTAATCTTTCTCCTATTTTTCCTCTACCATAAAGACGATTCATACCTAAATTTACCCCTGATTCATCAACAAATACGCTTATTATGTATATCTATTAAATCTAACCATTTTCGATACTCGTAGCGTTTTTCCTTAACATCTTCTCTCTCCTGTTCCGAAGCACAAATACTTTTTTTTTCTACTTATGTTGAGTTTTTTCAAAGTTCGATACATTGTTGATATACTAACTTTTACTCCTGTCTTACTTTTTAAATACTGACATAACTCACAAAGTAAAATATCTGGTTTTTGTTGAATTTTCTGCTGAATTAAAAAATCAAAATTATTCTCAATTTTAGTTTTTGGCCCTCCTCCATGTTGTTTTGGATTCACAGTACCTGTGTTTCGATAATGCCGTTCTGAAATTACGGACAAAAGTCAAACTAACTTGAAATCTTTGTGCTATTTGACGTTGAGAACCTTCTTGATTTTGATAGGCTCTAATCACAGGTCGGCCTAAATTTTGTGAATATGGTCTGGCCATTTTTTGGGTTTAGCGTTCGCGGAGCGTGGTGTCAGCCGTATCGCTCTAGATAACTATTTTGTCTTTAGTCACATTTTACACTTTTGTGGTTCACTCATATGAAAAGCGCTGTAAATAAAAGAAGTTATTTCGACTGGAAGAATGAGTCAGAATCAATTATTGGTATTCAGATCCTCCACTAATTGAGTATCAGCAAATCATCAAGTTTGGTGGGGGTCTTAAACCAATTTATTCATTCCCACAGTTTTACAGAATCCAATTCTGACTGCTTATTCCTGAATTCTGACTCTGAATTCTTCCTTCATAAATTATGGAATTAATTGTTGAATTCGTGCCAAAGGAATTTCCACGAATTTAGGACGATAAGTAAGTTCATAATCAAGTTCATAAACTACTTTTTCTAAGAGATAAACATCTAAAAGTACCTGTATTTCTTCTTCAGTTTTAGGTAAGAATGAACCTGACATTGTATTGTTGAGGTAAGCTTTTAAAAAGGATATGCTTACCCAGCTATACCAAAATGTAGACCATTGTTCCATGACAAGTAAATTTTCAGGACGAATTATCCCATTTTTAATTTCTTCCTGGAGAGCAACGTTAGCTGCATAATAGAATGACTCTAACATTATTGCTATATCTCGAAGTAAGGTACGCTTCATGCGACGTTCATTTAAAGGTCGAACACCTTCTCCTTCAAAGTTAACAACTACAAAGTCTTTACCTGTAAATAAAACGTTTTCTAAATGATAGTCTCCATGGCAACGAGTACGCATTGCGGTAATTTTTCGTTCTACGACAGAACCTAAATGTTTCATAATTTGGTCCTGACGATTAATCACACTTTTTGCTAATTGTTGTTTATCTTGTGAAAATCCTGATAAGTGTTTTTTCAGCTTTAATAAAATTCTTCCTGTCTGGTTTCTCATGTACTGATAAACTGACCTTTGATAAAAAGGTGTAAACTGTTCCGGAGCAAAATTTGGATTCTCTAAATCAGAGGCTAGGGCATGATGAATATTTCCTGTAACTTTGCCTAAGTTTTCAGCGAAACTTATATAAGAACCAATCAAATCGGAGACTTCTTCTGTGATTTCAATATTTAAGGCATTATTAACAGTAATCTGAGGAATTTCTAACTCATTTACAGAGCTTTGTTCTACCATTATTCTCTCAAAATAATCCCTCAAAATATCAGAGGTATAAGACCAACAATCCATTGCTTCAGGAATAAATTGTTCTAATATACCAATAGTTATTAAGTTAGTTTCTTGTTGGTGATATTCTAGATATCCTGCTATTTGAGCAATATTCCCGGTAATTTCTGAATTTTCAGACCTAGCTTTTTCTGTCAAGAAATTGCCAACTTCTAAATCTGGATTAATACCAACTTCTAGTTTTCGCAATAATTTAAGTATTAATGATGTACCGAAATTAATCAGAGTTTTATCATGTCTTTCAGAGGAAATATGAGGATTAATATTCCCTGTGGTTGTCTGCATTATCTCTGCTAATACATCAGTGGATTTTCCTTGAATCAAACCACTATTGCCGCGATATTTTTGTTTTTTGTTGATGGCATTCAACGGCAGATTTAGAAAATCTCGGTCTCCCAGTACATCAAATAAAATTCCAGGCTTTTCTTGCTCTTGTATTTGTAACTCTGCAACAATCTGTTCCCGAGAAATTTGAGGAGTTTTTTCTGTGGGAATTAAATAACTTAAAGCAATCAAATATGTTTCTGTAGGCCCCTCTGTATAATTAAATTCTAAAAATATTAAAGCAGCTTCTTTTTGTTGATAATTAATAGGAATAACTTCTGTGATTTCTGTAGATTGAATCACCTTATTTTTACCTCCAAACCAAGGGAAGCTACTCAAATAATTAGGTAAAATTGACTCTAATCTACTCTTGATTTCTGCTTGAGAAAATATATCCTTCCAATTACCCGCTACAGTCAAAACAGGAAGTTTACTCAGAGGTTTTGGAGTCTCAATATAAGTTTGTTGTGGTTGTAAAGTCAACCAGTAAAAAGCATAAGGACTTAGACTAAAAAAGTATGGATGTTCTTTGATAGCTGGAAACTTAGTCCGACCAAAAATTTCCACAGGAACCATACCATTAAAAGCTGATAAATCTAACTCTACTATTTGCACGAAACGAGAGAGATTAGCTACTACTAAAATATGCTGACCAGAATATGTACGAGTAAAAGCCAAGACCTTCCTATTTTCGGGGTGCAACAGTTCAAAGGAACCACGTCCAAAAGCTTGAAAACGTTCCCTCGTAGAAATCAAACGCTTCATCCACCACCACAAAGAATTAGAATTAGCCTGTTGAGCCTCTACATTAATTGTTTCGTAATGGTATTCAGGGTCAACAATAACAGGAGCATATAACTTTTGTGGATTTGTACGACTAAAACCTGCATTCCGGTCCGCAGTCCATTGCATCGGAGTCCGCACACCATTACGATCGCCCAAATAAATATTATCTCCCATTCCTATTTCATCGCCGTAATATAAAACGGGAGTACCAGGTAAAGACAACAATAAACTATTAAGCAACTCTATTTGCCGACGGTCATTTCCCAATAGAGGCGATAAACGGCGACGAATACCCAAGTTAATTCTAGCCTGTGGGTCTTGAGCATAAGCTTTATACATATAATCTCGGTCTTCATCGCTCACCATTTCCAGGGTCAACTCATCATGGTTACGCAAAAACAAAGCCCATTGACAGTTATTGGGTATGGAAGGGGTTTGTTTGAGAATATCAGAGATTGGAAAATTATCCTCCATCCGCAAAGCCATAAACAAACGAGGCATTAAAGGGAAATGGAAGTTCATATGACACTCATCTCCGCTGCCATAATATTTAGCTGCATCTTCAGGCCATTGATTAGCCTCTGCTAATAACATTCGATTAGGATATTTAGTATCAATGTGCGCCCGTAACTTTTTGAGAAAGGTGTGTGTTTCTGGCAGGTTTTCGCAGTTAGTACCTTCTTCAACGCAAAGATAGGGAACTGCATCAAGGCGCATTCCATCAACTCCCATGCTCAACCAAAAGTCTGCCAATTCTAAAACTGCCTCTTGTACCGCAGGGTTTTCGTAGTTGAGGTCTGGTTGATGATAAAAAAAGCGATGCCAATAGTAAGCTTGAGCTACAGAGTCCCATGCCCAGTTAGAATTTTCAAAGTCTTGGAAAATAATCCGAACTTCCGGGAATTTATCAGCACTATCACTCCAAACATAAAAATCTCTTTCTACACTACCTTTAGGAGCGCGACGTGCTCTTTGGAACCAAGGGTGTTTGTCGGAAGTATGGTTAACGACAAGTTCGATAATGACCCGAATACCTCTGTCGTGGGCAGCATCTAGAAGTTGTTGAAAATCTTCTATGTTGCCGTAGATGGAGTTAATACTTCTATAGTCAGCAATGTCATAACCATCATCTCTGAGGGGAGAGGGGAAAAATGGTAGAGTCCAAATTGCTGTTACTCCCAGGTCTTGCAAATAGTCTAGTTTTTCTGTAAGTCCCCGGAGGTCTCCAATACCGTCACCGTTACTATCAGCGAAGGCTCGAACTGGTACTTCATAAATTATGGCGTCTTTGAACCAAAGTGGGTCGTTTTTCAGCATGGGGTTATTTCAGTTATCAGTTATCAGTTATCAGTTATCAGTTATCAGTACCTCTGGCGCTCACCCAGAGGGTTGAAATAATCAACTTTTATCTTTTCATCCCCTATTCAAGGGGAGGCTTTGGACCTCTTTTTTTTGGTAAGGCTTTTTCTTTCTATAGTTGAAGATTCCAGGTAATTATAGCTGAAGTCAGAAGTCAAATAGGGTGATGGGGAGTTTGGAAAAGGTGGGGATATCGGCGTATTTTTCTCTCATTGTGTATAGAGCAATAGTGAAATTTTCCAATTACTTTTTCGATTCTTGATTAACTAATAATTTTTCTGTGACTAGAGGAAATTTCCGGTAGAAAAGATAGTCAAATATTTTCTGGGATGTAGAAATCAACTGTCAGTTTCCTTGCTCTCTAGGTTTGATGTTCTACTGTTGCGTATGTCGCAATAGTGAAATTTGACAATTATTTTTTCGATTCTTGATTTACTAATAATTTTTCTGTGACTAGAGGAAATTTCCGGTAGAAAAGATAGTCAAATATTTTCTGAGATGTAGAAATCAACTGTCAGTTTCCTTGCTCTCTAGGTTTGATGTTCTACTGTTGCGTATGTCGCAATAGCCAGATTTTACAATTAATTTTTTGATTCTTGATTTAGAAACAATTTTTTGTGACTAGAGAAAGTTTCGGGTAGAGAGATTAGAGTCAAATATTCTCTGGGATGTATAAATCAACTCTGAGTTACCTTGCTTTCTAGGCTTAATTTCTACTGTTGCGTATGTCGCAATAGTCATTTTTACAATTAACTTTTCGATTCTTGATTTACTAATAATTTTTCTGTGACTAGAGGAAATTCCGGTTAGAGAGACAGTCAAATATTTTCTGGCAGTGAAAATCAACTCTGAGTTACCTTGCTCTCTAGGCTTAATTTCTACTGTTGTGTATGTCGCAATAGTGAAATTTTACAATTAACTTTTCGATTCTTGATTTACTAATAATTTTTCTGTGACTAGAGGAAATTCCGGTTAGAGAGACAGTCAAATTCTTACTTTTGACTTTTGACTTTTGACTTTTGACTTCACCAAAGACTTCAGTGAAACGGTAGGGGTATTGTTACAATATTTAACAACCTTTATAAAAAAAATCTAAAATTTTATGAATCTGGAAACAATATCATCTGCTACCCAAAAAGAATATTTGAATTCACATACTAAGAAATTAGACACATTAGAAATAGAGGCAATGCCAGTGACAAATATAGATATGGTTAAGTCTCCAGATTATTCAGAACCAGAAGAAAGTAATGCTCTACGCTATGATCCAGAAGCAATTACAGCCTTATACAGTAAACGCCCTTTGCCAGTATGGAAAAGGCGCATCAGTGTTTTATGGACTTTTTTATCATTTGCTTTTAGCTTGTGGTTGGACAAAATTACAGGTAATGCCACTAAAAATGAACCAAAACGGGCAATTAGGTTAAGAGAAATTTTGACAAATCTTGGTCCTGCTTTTATTAAGGTGGGACAAGCACTATCTACTCGACCAGATTTAGCTTCTCCCACATATTTAGAAGAGTTGACTAAATTACAAGACCAATTACCCCCTTTTCCTAATGAATTAGCCTATCGTTTTATAGAAGAAGAATTAGGTTTCCCTCCAGAAGAAATTTATGCAGAATTAACACCTAATCCCATTGCAGCAGCTTCCCTTGGGCAAGTTTATAAAGGCAAACTTAAAACAGGCGAACAAGTAGCAGTAAAAGTACAACGTCCTGGTTTAGCCGAAAATATTGCTTTAGACATCTATATATTAAGAACACTAGCTATTTGGGCACATAAAAGTATTAAGCGACTCCGCAGTGACTTAGTAGCTATTATGGATGAGTTTGGGAATCGAATATTTGAGGAAATGGACTACACTCAAGAGGGTCGTAATGCGGAAAAGTTTAATCAACTCTACGGTCATCTTAAAGATATTTATGTTCCTAAAATTTATTGGCAATATACGGGTCGTCGTGTATTAACAATGGAGTGGATAACGGGTACTAAATTAACTAACTTGGAAGCGGTAAAAGCCAAAAATATTGATGCCAAATATCTGATAGAAATTGGTGTGCAATGTTCTTTGAGACAGTTATTAGAACATGGTTTTTTTCATGCCGATCCTCATCCTGGTAATTTATTAGCTAGCCCAGAAGGTAAATTGGTTTATCTAGATTTTGGCATGATGAGTGAGGTTAAACCTTATCAGCGATATGGTTTATTAGAAGCAGTTGTACATTTGGTAAATCGTGATTTTGAAGCTTTAGCTCAAGATTATATTAAGCTGGAATTTTTGAAACCTGAAACTGATGTAACTCCGATTATTCCTGCTTTAGCTGGTGTGTTTAATAATGCTCTTGGTGCTAGTGTGGCAGAACTTAATTTTAAGAGTATTACAGACCAGTTATCAGCTTTAATGTATGAGTATCCATTTACAGTGCCTGCTTATTATGCTTTGATTATTCGTTCTTTGGTAACTCTGGAAGGTATTGCTATTAATGTAGATCCTAATTTTAAGGTGTTGAGTAAAGCTTATCCTTATGTGGCGAAACGTTTACTAACTGACCCTGCTCCTGAGTTAAGAACTTCTCTGAAAGATTTACTTTTTAAAGATGGTGATTTTCGCTGGAATAGATTGGAAAATCTATTAAGAAATGCTAGTAATAGTGATGATTATGATATTAGCAAGGTATTAGACCAAGCTCTAGATTTCTTATTGTCTGAACGTGGTGATTTTATTCGGGTGCGTTTAGTTGAAGAATTGATTAATAGTCTTGACTTAGCATCTAGAAATACTTTGTCTAATGTGAGAAATAGAGTGGGTGAATTTTTGGGTATGAAAGAACAAAAACCGACCAAAATTACATCTACAAATTCTCCAGAAGAAAAAAGAGCAGAGCATATTAAACGTATTTGGGAAATTATTCAAAATACTCCTGGTTTTGATGCTATGCAGTTGGCGCAGTTAGTACCAAATTTGTTGGTTAAACCAGAAATGCAAAAGATGGGGCAAGAAGTGGCAAGTGGTTTGACTCAACGGGCGATCGCTCGTTTAATTCGTCAAGTATTATTATCTCCAGAGCATTCTAATGGTAATGGTAATGGTGATCAACCAGATACTAAACCTCAACTTTCTTTGCCTATTCCAAGGTAAGTTGATTAATTATTTAATAGTTAATTATTATTAGTTGTTAGTAGGAAAAGTTTTTACTGGCAACTAATTTTTTTATCAAAAAATGGAGACTTGATTGAGCAATAATACGAATTTGATAAGTGTTTGTTACAAATAGTAGAAGTAAGAAAGAAGAAAGAAGAAAGAAGGAAGAAGGAAGAAGAAGGAAATATTTAAAAAAAGGTAAAAATGATATAAATAACTATCTAAAATCCACGATATTCACTATTTTTAAGAATATCTGATAGAGAGGCACTTTTCATAGTATTCTTTTTTAAAATTGAATTGGTATAATACCAAATTTAATTTAATTAGGGCTTACTGATTAACTGTCAAATCCTTTATCTGTCAATACTTGATAATTTTTAGAGTTAAAAAAAGGTGCAATCTTTTCGGTATAAAAAGCTAAAAAAGTTAGAGTTTTGAGTAGATAAGGATAGAAAAATAAAGGGATATTTCTTCATCCTAAATCCTCTAAATTATGAATTATGAATTATAAATTATAAATCCTGAATTATATCCTCAACTATAAAACTTTTTTAGCAAACCCTAATTAGGGCTTGCCGATTAAATCTAAAAGTCTTTAGATACAAAGGTTTTAGCCTTTTTAAGTATCAAAAAGTGCGAGGTTTTATACCAAGCGTGATAAATGTTTGCTACAAATAGCTAGAGTATTTATTAGAATCCAGCAATTCTGCAATCCAGAATTCGTATGGGGATATATTTAGTACCATTTTTGATGTTTTAAATTATCTTTTTCGTTAAATAGACTTTATTTGAAAGTTTATTTATGATTTTTATTATTCGTAACATTCTTTTTTCAAAATGGTATTAGGTGGTAATGGTTCAAAAATGAGTGGATTTTGGTCAAGAGTTGAGCAGAAAAATCAAGGGACGATTCTTCCTATTATCTCCTCTATAGTTCCCATTTCTCCTGTCTTCCCCTCCCCTCCACCGGAGGGGCTAGGGGTGGGTTGGGAGGGGGAGGGGCGAGGGGTGGGTTGTCTTCTGTCTCCTACCCCAGCAAAAAGACTTTCCATACGCAAACCCTAATTAGTATCTTTCTAAAGAGGGGAAGGCAAAAGGCAAAAGGCAGAAGGATTAAAAAAGAGTTGGAAAAAGTATCTTTTCATAACTGGAATTAGTATAAAATTTAAACTCCACTATACAGTAGATAAATTATATTATCGGGAATTCAACAAAGGAAAAATGAACATTTATCAAAAATCATTCAAGCTAATTTTAGCGGGAAATACAAACATTGCTGCAATGATTAACGCTATTATTGGAGCTACCCTTCAAGCACGAAGTGATACTAAAAATAGTGATTTAACTTTTCGTCAAGTACACATTTTTCATTCTGAGCAATCATTACAAGCTTTGACAACTTCAGTAGATTGGCAAGAAGCTCTAAATAACTATAAAATTTCTTCAACAAGTTTAGTTCATCATGTCACAAAAATAGAAGATTCTAATGTTGATAGATTTAGGGATCTTGTAGAGCAACTACGAACAATTGTTAACCCTCTTGATAATCCACAAAACTATATTGACTTGACAGGTGGTATTTCATCTCTTAAGTCTATACTTGCTGTTTTTGCTTATGTACTTGATATAGAAAATATTTATTCGTTGGAAATTGATTTTTCTAAAGATTCAGGTACTAGAAAAAAGCAAGCTAGTCTTTTTTACCATGATTTAGAACAAGCAGGTGTAAGTATAAAATATCGCAAATTTCCTCCGATAAGGGAGTTTGATAATTTCGGAAAATTAAACTACACAGAAGTTTTACGCCATCGCTCAAATATTAACGATCTTGTAAATTGCCTAACAAATTTATTACCTTCTGGAGTTGATATTGAACATTTAAGAGAATCACTGTTATCTGGAGTAAATTCTCGTCTAATTGGCGAAGTAACTGAAGAAAGCTATAGTTATCGTCATTCTATTTTTTCTTCCTCTGCTGGAGTTGAAGAAGTCGCAAATATCATCTTAACTATTATAAAAAGTGCTGATTTGGAGAACAAAACACTAGGAAAAAAGTTAGATGAAGTGCGGAATATTTTTTCTCAAAATCCAAAATACTTCGTTAATACTGAAACATTAGAATATATCACTAGACTAATCACCTCTGTAAGAAATGATATTGCTCATCCTTCTTCAGAAAATAGTTATTTAAAGGATATAGTAGCTATTCAATCTCCCTTGTCTTCTCAGTTAGCATTTGCATTTCTACAATTTACAACTAAAACACTGAGTTCTTTTCTAGATAAAAAGTTTCAACTTGTAAATGTTAAAATTCTAGAAACTCCAACAGATAAAAATCAGACAATTTTTTATTTTGGGTTTGATGGTGATTTTACAGGTGACTATTTAAAAATGGCGTTTGAACAATCAAATGAAGATGAAGTAAGAGAGCGAAGTCATATAGTACATGAAGTTATTGGAGAGTTGAAAAAGTTAATCTACAAAACAACAAAAGATAACAAAAGTGTACTTTTTGCAGAAGGAGATAATATTCTATTTAAAGCACCTTATCAGGTAAGTTTACTAAACGATTTACAGAGAATTTACAAAGAGAGAACTGGATTAACTGGCACTATAGGATATGTTCAACAACTAATAATTAATAATTAATAATTAATAATTAATAATTACTTCTTCTTTTCAAGGAGAGGATTGATTCAAAGGAAAATTTTTTCTTGTTTCTCCTTTAAAGGAGAGGCTTTAAACCTTAATTATTCGGTAAAAAATTATCTGAAGTTGCTTGAGCAATGCGTCTAGCTAAAGCTCAAGGTGGAGGTAGCATTATGGGTATAGCTTTAAAGAATTAGAAATAGAGAATTAGCAAAAATTAATTACAGCCTAAAGTTTTCTAATTAATCTAATTTAAAGACTGTATTCTAATTCAATTTTTTGATATTTTTATCTAGGGCTTGCTGATTAAATCTAAAAGCATTGACATATAAATATTTTAGCCTTTTTGGGGCCTTTAAAAAGTACCTGATTTTCAGCTCTTCACGCTCAAAAAGTTAGTATTTTAGGTGCATAGTTGAGCAGAAAAATTCAGGGACAATTCTTACTCCTAACTTCCTCTAAATTCCCTTTTCTCCTGTCTCCTGTCTCCTGTCTCCTACCCCAGCAAAAAGACTTTCCATAAGCAAACCCTATCTAACTATTTCCTATATAACAATCCTAAATAGGTTGTGAAAAATTTAATTGTAGTTAATAGCCATTAGACATTTCTAAAAAAAGATAAAGATATAGACTTTTTGCAAGAGTAGGGAACAGGGAACAGAGAATAGGGAATAGGGAATAAATTTTCAATCCAAAGATAGGAAAAATGGTTTTGTAAGTGACTTTTAGTTCTATTGATAACTGTTCAATAAAGAGCAAGTTTATTTTCTGTAGATATCTATTAAAAATTCTTTATATTCTGACTCGCTGACTCCAGCAATTCTTACTTCTAAGCAACACTAAAATATTACAAATGAAATTAGGATGACTATATAACTATGGTAAAACAACAAACCTCTAAAAAACGCGCTGAAGCTCTAGATGCTCTACGAGGATTTGCTATTTTAATGATGGTACTATCAGGCATAATTCCTCGTGATGGAACATTACCTGCTTGGATGTATCATGCTCAAACACCACCACCAACTTATGTATTTAATCCTAATATTCCTGGATTAACTTGGGTAGATATTGTTTTTCCAATTTTCTTATTTTCCATGGGAGCATCTATTCCCCTAGCTTTATCTCGATTAATAAATAAAGGATGGCGATACATTTCAATATTTTTATTCATATTGAGAAGAGGTTTTTTATTAGGTACATTTGCTATAGTTATTCAACATTTTCGACCACACATTATTAATAATGCAGAGGAAATTCCGGAAAAGTGGAAATTGGCTTTATTGGGATTTTTAATCCTATTTTTAATGTTCAGTCGTTTGCCAAAATTTATCCCAAAATTTATCAATGAATTAATTACTGTAGTTGGTTGGTTTTTATGTGTTTTAGTTCTCAGTCGATTAACATATCCAGATGGTAGTAACTTTTCATTAGAACGTAGCGATATTATTCTCATAGTTTTAACTAATATGGCTGTTTTTGGTTCGATAATTTGGTTATTTACTAAATCTAATTGGTGGTTACGTTTAGGATTATTGGGAATATTATTAGGTCTCAGATTTTCTGCTACTGATGATGGATGGGTAAAAGATTTTTGGTTTAACTCTCCTTTGCCTTGGATTTTTAGATTTGATTATTTGAAGTATTTATTTATTGTTATTCCGGGTACTATTGGCGGAGATTTAATTTTAAAATGGATGAGAAATAATGAAGGTAGCGATCGCGATTCAATATTAGAAAAATGGCCAGCTAGTCGTTTTTTAATTATTGCAGTATTAATGATAACTATTGACTTGGTATTATTGATTGGATTACAGTCTAGGCTAGTTTTAGAAACAACTTTAATCAGCGGAGTTTTATGTGCTTCCGGTTGGTTATTATTCCGGCAACCAAGTAATCAGATAGAAAATTTACTCAATAAACTTTATAGTTGGGGAGTTTATTGGCTAACATTAGGATTAGCTTTTGAACCTTTTCAAGGTGGAATTAAAAAAGATAGTGCTACCCTAAGTTACTTTTTCATTACGACAGGAATGTCTATTTTTTTGTTAATTCTATTCACTGTTGTTCGGGATTATTTTCAGCAAAAAAGTATTCTCAAATTATTTATCTATAATGGTCAAAATCCAATGATAGCTTATGTGGTTTTTGGTAATTTACTTTTACCTATCTTGAAATTAACTGGATGGTATGAAGAAATTGCACAAATGACTCAAACAACAAGGTTAGGATTATTAAAGGGATTTATTTATACATTAATAGTGGCATTAATTGTAAGTATTTTTAGTAAATTAAAACTTTTTTGGAGGACTTAAAAGAAGAAGGAGTCAGGAGTCAGGAGTCAGGAGTCAGAATTTAGGAGAAAATCATAGCTGCCGTGATTGAGTCAACAATCAAGTAAGTAGGGCTTGCTGAAAAAGTCTGTTAGTGAAGGAAGGGAACAGGGAAAACTTAACTGGGAACAGTTTAAACTATCTGCTACGGTC
>NZ_JAAHHG010000630.1 GCF_010692555.1 Okeania sp. SIO3B5
TGGGTTTAAAGCCTCGCCCTTGTAGGGCGACTTTTTATTTTAGTATGCAAGTGAATTGAATATATGCTACAGTGTTATTAGTTGCCGGGGGGCACTCGGAAACTCGTGCGCGGACGTGGAGGGAAGCATAAGACTACCGCCAAGGAAGCAGCACCCTGTGTTAGCGGCAGCTATGCGAAGCAAAGCGTCAACCCGCCGAAGAGCTAGGGCTCAGTAGGAATCCCCGCGCCTTTAGGCCGGGGAGGATGTCAAATTAGGAATTGAATCTTTACTAAATGCACGAGCAGAGCGACGCTTCTCAATAGCTTGCTTTAAATTAATGCTAGGTTCCATAAAATCAAAATATAATTTGTAGTTAGATTTTTTTATAGTTGTAAGCATTCAGCTATTAGCTGAATGCTTACCTATAGTTTTCCTATTTCTAAGATGTGAAAATAACATTGATAGGAAAAATGGAATAGGAGAAATTTTATAGATATAGCAATCCTAAATTGGTTGTGATAATTTTTATAGGTAGTTAATTTAAACTGAAAACCTTTAAAATTATCGCTCCTGACTGCCACTAAAATATTACAAATTAAAAAGGATGGCTATAGAGATTGTTTAGCACTTCTATATTCAGCAATTATTAGGTTTCACAATATTTAGGGTTTGCGCTCAAAAGTCTTTTTGTTGAGTTAGGGAGTAGGGAGTAGTTAAATAATTAATAATGAATAATTAATAATAAGAGGGTATCTGTAAATAAAATATTAAATCCTGGTGTAGGCTTGGGTTGGGCAGATTACATGGTTAAAGTTAATAGTTAGCTTTGTGATTCGCCGTAATCCAGTAAAACGTAAACTTTTGAGCATCTCTTAAGATTTATTTTACAGATACTTTCTCAGGAGTTTAGGGGAGTTATAGAGGAGGTAGTCGTTCATAATGGTTTCTTGATTTGTCTGCCATAATCGTCCCAAAATACTAGCTTTTTGCAGCTCTTTCCACCGAAAACAGGCGCACTTTTTTAAACCAAAAAATGCTACAACCAATATCAGTCAATGCGCGCGATATTTAATCAGCAAGCCCTATTTATAGGGATTTTCACAAAGGTAGACTACAAAGCTTCTGCCTTCTGCCTTAAAGCCAAAATCTCTGTATTCTTATGTTAATGAAAACTGCTATAAAAATACCATATAAAGTTATAGCAGCATAAACATTAGAAATAGGGAATAAATTAATATTAATTTTATCTAATTGTTCTTCATTTTGAATAATCTCGAGTCCTAACTATACCAAACCCAACTCTCGTTTCAATAAATTAATCGACTCTGTACCAATGTAATTTTCAAAGCAGATAATTTGTGGTGGGCGAATAAGATCTGCTCTGTTTTTTTGTACGGCAACTTTAACTTTACCTTCGCTAAATTTGTCACAAATAATTATTTTAGCTATCCGCACCATAGCATCAACTTTGTGGGTTTCTTCCTGTTGCGCAGTCATTACATTTATATCATTTCCACGCAAGCTGTAAATAATTACTTCTGCAGCTTTTAGTAGGCCAGAACTGAGACTAACTATACCAAAGTAACTTCCCTGAGATAAATTATTGACCAACTTAAATTCTTGAGCATAATCATATATATCAATTGGAATCACTCGTACAGATTGAGGAGCAGCTATTTTTTCAGCTCGTCCAATGAAATATCGACTTGTGACAACCGTTCCAGAAGATACTTCATCTATAACCCTACCCAGTTCTTCTAGAGGAACTACTTGCACAGAAATATTAAGAGCTTGTTCCAACTCTTTAGCCATTAACTGTCCAATACCAATATCATTAGAGGGAGCTGTAACTAATACCCTGGCACTACAACGCAGTCGCCAATCAATCTCAGTGAGAAACATTTCTCTAGCTTCATTCAGACTACAACCTTGAGACAGTAATTCATCCAAGCTACCCTTGACTATATTACTGGCATAGGGATACTTTTCATAAATGGGAGACTTTAACTTTGAACCTCCCTCATTTCCCTGTGCTCTGACATAAATACCGGAACCTGCTTGAGCTTCCACAAGACCAGTATCTTCAAGTTGACGATATACCTTACTTATAGTGTTGCGATGTAAACCAGTTTGCATCGCAAGTTGTCGAGTACTAGGTAGTCGATGGCCAGGAGGAAACTTTCGGGAAGCTATGGCAAACCGAATTTGATTAAATAATTGGTTTGATGCAGGAATATCACTATCTGCTTTAATCTGAAAATTAACCATAGTAGAAAAAACTGCTACTCAGAAATCAATTTTTATGCTCTAATTTTAGTTTTTCTTTTGTCAAGAACTGACTCATATTAAATCTTTTAATTAAATTGATATTAATAGCTTGAGCAATTATTATATATTTTGAACAATCGACTAGATAGCATCTAGTTTTGAATAAGGTTTTAAGTAGGGCTTGCTGATTAAATATAAAATCATTGATAGATAAAGCTTTGAGCATTTTTAGGGCTGGAAAAAGGTTCAAAAAGTTAGCAGAAAAGGGTCACTAGGACAGAAAAATCAACAGACCATTTTTACCAATGGATAATTGATAATTGATAATTAATCGAATCTAGGTTTAAAGTCTCTTCTTTTAAGGATAAGAAAGAAATAAGATTTCCTTATATTCTCCGTAACGGTTAAAACCCGAGGTAATTATCCATTATTCATTATCCATTATCAATTAATGAAGACTACCACCTCCATAACTCCCATTCCTCCTGACTCCTGAGGACTGACTCCTACCCTTACAAAAAGACTTTCATAAGCAAACCCTAAGTAAACTTTTCCCAATCTAAATACCTACAACCTGTTACCTAATACCTTCGGAGTGTAGAAACTATATGACAGAATTAAAAATCCATACAGGCCATATTCAAGTCCCCAACGGAGACCTAGAAATAGCTTCCTATATAGCACAACCAGTAGAAGGAAATCTATTTCCAGCAGTAGTAGTAATTCAAGAAATATTTGGGGTTAATGCTCATATTCGAGAAGTAACAGAAAAATTTGCCAAAGAAGGTTATGTAGCGATCGCTCCTTCAATCTACCAACGTCAAGCGCCAGGCTTTGAAGTGGGCTATACTGAGGAAGATTTAAAACTGGGTCGCAATTATAAAGAACAAACCAAAGCTTTAGAACTACTAAGTGATATTCAAGCTACTATAAATTATCTCAAAGTGCGACTCGTTGGCCACTAAACTAGGAGACTAGGTATAAACGGCCGTTCCAAATCAATACATGAGGACAACCTCGATTTGTGAATAACTCTTATATCCTTAGTGGTGAAATTCCACCGCCTTGTTGTTGGGTAGAAAGCATAGACCACGGAGTAGAGACTGAACATCAATCTCCGAAGCTGGTCTAAAAAGCGGGAAAATACCAGTTACCAGGAACGATACCGCAAGCAAAGGCTGACAAGTGGACGAACAGGAAGGTAATTAAACTCTCGTAAATTTTAGCCATCCCAAAGGTAGCTGTGGGATGTAGGACGAAAGTCAGAGGGTCAATGGGTAATATCATTTTGGGGAGATTACCAGCAACCATATCGAACCCTCCGGGAGATTTCACCCCACTAAATTAGCCGTAAAAAAAGGAATAAGGGAACGAGGAAACCTCTCTAATACACCTAAGAATATAGGTCGAGAACTTAGGAAGCCATTCAAGGTCAATCTACGCTTTGGACGTAGGTCTTAGAGAGAGTAGGATTGGGTAAGAAGCAGTAATGCAGACGTACCCACTGTTAGACGTAATGTAAGGCAATGAATAGTAATGAATAAAGCTCAGACACTGAAAAGAAGATTAGGAAACCCTAAACCATTTTTAAGCGTAGCAAGGGACACAGATGATATACCTTCACAAATTTCAACCAATCCAGCCCAAAAATGGAAGGATATAAATTGGAAGAAGGTAGAGAAATCTGTATTCAAATTACAAAAATTGATTTACAGAGCATCCAGCCGTGGCGAACTCCGCAAGATGCACAGATACCAAAAGCTTCTTTTAAAAAGCTATTACGCAAGGTTGCTAGCTGTTAGACGCGTGACACAGGATAACCAGGGAAAGAAAACTGCTGGAGTAGATGGTATTAAAAATCTACCACCAATGCAACGATTCAACTTGGTGAACCTACTCGCATCACGCCACCTCAAAGCAAGCCCCACCCGCAGAGTCTATATACCAAAACCTGGCAGAGATGAAAAACGTCCATTAGGCATCCCTACGATGTACGACAGAGCGTTACAAGCCCTGGTGAAGCTAGGTATGGAACCAGAATGGGAGGCACGTTTTGAACCTAATAGTTATGGTTTTAGACCAGGTAGGTCAACACATGACGCCATAGGTGCAATATACGTCAGCATCAACAAAAAACCAAAGTATGTACTTGATGCCGATATATCTAAATGTTTCGACCGAATTAACCACGATGAACTTCTAGGAAAGATAGGTCAATCTCCCTACAGACGATTAATCAAACAATGGTTAAAGTCTGGAGTATTTGACAACAAACAATTCCTAGAATCTGTGGAAGGTACGCCACAGGGAGGGGTCATATCACCCCAAAAGCGCAAACATCGCCCTACACGGTATGGAAGAAAGATTAATGGAATTCGCCAAAACCTTAGATATTAAAGATTGTAATGGTCATCAAATAGGTTGGCGAGATAAAATACAAAGGCTTTCCCTAATACGCTACGCTGATGACTTTGTAATCCTACATGAAGACATCAAAGTAGTGTTAAAAGCAAAAGCCGTAATACAGGGATGGTTAAGCCAGATAGGATTAGAACTAAAACCAGAGAAGACCAAGATTGCCCATACCTTGGAAGAATATGAAGGAAATAAACCCGGATTTGACTTTTTAGGTTTCACAATCAGGCAATGGAAAATCAAGTCAACCAAACAAGGATTTAAGACGCTGATTAAACCGTCCTCTAAGAGTATAAAAACTCACTATCGGAAATTGGCGGGTATATGTGATAAATATAAAACTGCCTCAACAAAAGCTTTAATAGCTAAGTTAAATCCGGTAATAAAAGGATGGGCTAACTACTTTTCCATTGTAGTCAGTAAAGAGACATTCAATAAAATTGATATGCTTCTATGGAAAAGATTATGGAGATGGGCAAGTAGAAGGCATCCAAATAAGTCAGCTAATCGACATAAAACCACCATAGCTCCAACCCCAAATACCTATTCTGCTTTCATCAATGTAAT
>NZ_JAAHHG010000631.1 GCF_010692555.1 Okeania sp. SIO3B5
TTTGATACTCAGGGGAAAAGTATTAGCATTTTGAGGCAAAAACAGCCAAAAACCTTGCACTTTTTAAAGGCCAAAAAAGGCTGAAAGCAATATCAGTCAATGCGCGTGATATTTAATCAGCAAGCCCAATTTAAACACTGTCCTTAAGGAGACACTCTTGTTGCTGATAACGTAGTTCTGACCTAGGAGGCTAGCTGACAGCTAATAGCTGAATGCTTACTAACTATTAACCCTGTAGTGCTTGACCAACTAAGAACAAATAAGCTTTCAGGTTTTTGAGTAAGTTTGAGGAAGTTTAGTTGAGCGGTAATAAATAGTTGTTGGTATCTTTCTCCCGCAGAAAAAAAATATCACTCTGTAAAAAAAAAATTCAAGGGAGGTAGAATGCCGATATTATTTCACAAAGAAGGAAAAAATGGTTAAGATTCTCTTAGTTGAAGACAATGAGATGAACCGAGATATGTTGTCTAGGCGTCTCATGCGTAGAGGTTTTGAAGTAATTATTGCTGTTGATGGAATTCAGGGTGTTGAGATGTCTAAATCAAAATCACCAGACTTAATTTTAATGGACATGAGTTTGCCAGTCTTAGATGGGTGGCAAGCAGCAAAAAAAATTAAAGATAACTCAGAAACTAGCCATATCCCAATAATAGCAATGACTGCCCACGCTATGGCAGGAGACCGAGAAAAATGTATTGCTGCTGGATGTAATGATTATGATACAAAACCAGTAGAACTTCCCAGATTATTAGACAAGATCAAACATCTTACAGGTAAAGAGCCAAGGAAATGAAGCATGGCCAGGGAAAGGTACTGGTTGTAGATGATAATCAAGTCAACCGAGAGCTTTTAGTACGACGACTTAAACGAGAACGCCATTTAGTTAGTGCTGCGACTAATGGGTTTCAGGCTTTAGAAATAATACAATCCCAACCGTTTGACTTGGTGCTACTAGATATTATGATGCCACAAATGAACGGTTATGAAGTCCTCGAAACTCTCAAGTCTGACCCTAAACTACGGCATATCCCAGTAATTATGATTTCAGCAGTGGACGATATTGAGAGTATAGTCCGTTGTATCGAATTGGGAGCAGAAGATTATTTGTCCAAGCCTTTTAACCCAATACTGCTAAAGGCGAGAATTAATGCTTGTTTAGAAAAGAAAATACTTCGGGACCAGGAACAGGCATATTTAAAGCAACTAGCTGAGGAAAAACAAAAGTCCGAAAGGTTGCTATTAAATATTTTACCTGAAGCAATTGCCCAACGGTTAAAACAGGGAGAGGAAACTATTGCTGATAGTTTTAGCCAAGTAACAGTTTTATTTGCAGATTTGGTAGGCTTTACCAAAATATCGGCTAACTTATCTCCCGCTGAACTGGTAGAGTTACTCAATAGAATTTTTTCTGCTTTTGATGAATTGGCGGACAAGTATGGACTAGAGAAAATCAAAACTATTGGTGATGCCTACATGATAGTAGGTGGACTACCAATTCCAAAAGAGGATCATGCAGAGGCGATCGCGGATATGGCCCTTGAAATGTTAACCGAAATCCAGGAAATTTCTCTAAGAGAGGGTAAGTCTTTGGAAGTTCGTATTGGTATTAATACGGGACCAGTAGAAGCAGGGGTTATTGGGACCAAAAAATTTGCCTATGACCTTTGGGGCGATACAGTAAATACGGCCCACCGGATGGAGTCTCACGGTATTTCGGGTATGATTCAGGTTGCCCAGGCAACTTATGATTGTTTAGTGGACAAATACAGATTTGAAGATCGAGGAACAATTGATGTTAAAGGTAAGGGTAATATGAGGACTTATCTGCTTATGGGTAGAAAAGAGTCTTAAAAGTCAAAATTCAAAAGTCAAAAGTCAAAAGTTTTAAAAGTCAAAATTCAAAAGTCAAAAGTTTTAAAAGTCAAAATTCAAAAGTCAAAAGTCAAAAGTTTTAAAAGTTATAAGTTATAAGTTATAAGTTATAAATCAAAAGTTATAAGTTAGGAGGAATAGCCAAAGTTACAAGTCAAAAGTTAAAAGTTATGAGTCAGTAGGAATAGCCAATATATCATTCAATCCAAAAGCACGCGGTGCATGAGGCGTAAAATTGACAATTATTCTAAAAATAGTAAGTGTACTCTCACAGACTCTATTTAATCTTTTGTTTACAAAAAGTCTCTAAGAAATACTACCAAAAATTTAACTTATATCATGATCCATGCCCCCTAAATCCCCCAAAATTGGGGGACTAGAGCAAGCAAATTGACTCTTGTTCCCCCCAATCTTGGGGGGCTAGGGGGGCAAAATTCAGTATCAAAAAACTTTTCAGATGTCCTCTGAATGCTGAATGCTGAATGCTGAATGCTTACACAATAAAATATAATTAGGGTTTGCTGAAAAAGTCTTTTGGTAGAGGTAGAATCCAGAATCCAGAATCCAGAAGTCAGGAGGAATGGGAATTATAGAAGAAGTAGTCAGAAGAATCTTCCCTTGATTTTCTACCCCTCGAAATGCTGAAAATCTTAGATTTTTGAACCATTACCACCTAAAAGCTGGTACTCCCTTAGTACCTGAAAAGGGTAAAACCAAAACCAGTCAAGACTTTGATATTTAATCAGCAAGCCCTAATTATTAACTACAAAAAACTAGAAAAAATGTTATCAACTACAGAAATATTGATTGGTGCTAAATGGTTTGGTATTGCTACTATTGGATTTTTTCTCCTAACAATTATTGGCTTTATTTTTAAATGGGAATTTCGATTTAGATTAGTCGGAGTAACAGGTTTTATGGGAGTCCTAACTACTGGTTTATTTGGTTTGAGTTTAGGATTATTTACTCGTGTAGAAATTCCGGGAGCTGCTCCATATTCATTGGTTTATGATAATGGGGGAACTCAAACGGTAATAGCTGTTTCTCCTAACATTACAGAATCAGAGTTAACAGCAACAATAAAGCAAGCTGCTGGAGATTTATTTTCTCCTGGCCGTCTGGGTAGTGGAGATAAATTAACTGTTAGAATTAGAACAATTATTCATCCAGAAGTGGGAGTTTCAGAACCACTTTATTTAGGGGAAGTAAAACGTTCTTTTTCTCAACGGGAAGATGAAAATCTAGATATTAAAATATTTCCAGAAATTTTGGCAAAACTGGAAAATTATCAGAGTCAAGGAGTAGGGGAGTAGGGGAGTAGGGGAGTAGGGGAGTAGGGGAGTAGGGGAGTAGGGGAGCAGGGGAGTGGGGGAGTAGGGGGAGTGGGGGAGTAGGGGAGTAGGGGAGTAGGGGAGTAGTAAAAACATCAATAATTAACACCCTACTAGCTAATAATTATCAAAAAGGTTATTCAACCCTTGTTAATTACTTATCTCCATGAAGTTGCACTTAATATAAAGATGAGAATAGTCAGTTTAATAAGGTCTGAGCAACAATTATTAAGCGCATTGTTACAGAGAAATGGTATTAGGAAAGATCGACAGTTTAAAACTCAGACAATGTAAGATGTTGCCTTCTTCCTTGTCCTTTCTTTCTTCTTCCTTCCCTCTTACTTCTTCCTTGTCCTTTCTTCCTTCTTCCTTCCCTCTTACTTCTTCCTTCTTCCTTCTTCCTTCTGCTAATTTAAGGAGATTTTTAACAGATGGTAAAACAGGGAGATTTATTAAAAAGATTATTTAATGCTTTTAAGCCTTTTGAACCTTTGAAACCTGGTAGTCCTGTATATGTTGATTGTCGGGAAGTGCGTGGGGATGGAGACGTTATTATAGATTTAGCTGAAAATATTAAGTTATCTGATAATAATACTTATCAACTTTATGCCGGACATCGAGGTGCGGGTAAATCAACGGAACTTTTACGACTCAAAGAACACCTGGAAAATAACGGATATTTTATTGTTTATTTCGCTGCTGATGAACAAGATATTAATCCTGAAGATACGGAATATGCTGATATTTTGTTGGCTTGTACTAGGCATTTATTGGAACATTTGAAAGATGCTAATCCTAAGCCTCTACTTGATTGGTTAAAGGGGCGTTGGGCAGATTTAAAAGATTTGGCAACTACGGAAATTTCTTTGGAAAGTTTGGCTGTTGAATCACAAATTAATCAGTACGCTAAACTTACGGCAAATATTAGAGCGGAACCGACTTTAAGGAGAAAAATTAGAGACAAAATTAATCCTTATACTGAGAGTTTAATTGAGGCTCTGAATAGTTTTATTCGTGATGGTAAAAAGAAGCTTGGTTCTGGTTCTGAACTGGTAATAATTGCTGATAGTTTAGACCGAATTGTACCAATTGTTCAGCCGGACGGACGTAGCAATCATGATGAAATTTTTGTAGACCGCAGCGCTCAATTGAAGGGTTTAGATTGTCATACAATTTATACAATTCCTATTTCAATGGTCTATTCTAATCAAGCGCCAAATCTCAAAGTTGAATATGACGATCCACAGGTTTTACCTATGATTATGGTGGAAACTCCGGAGGGGGAAGTTTTCGATTTGGGAGTGGCTACAATTAGGGAAATTATTGATAGAAGAGTTAGTGAAGTTAATCCTGATTTATCTTTAGAAACGGATGTATTTGAAAGTAGAGAAGTGTTAGATAGACTTTGCTTAATGAGCGGAGGTCATGTGCGGGATTTAATGTTATTAATGCAAAGTGTAATTAAACGTGCGGGAGGTAATTTACCAATTTCTGCCAAGGTGGTACAAAGAGCTATTACGGAGGCAAGACTTCCTTATAAAAGATCGGTTCAACAGGAAGAATGGCAAATATTAGTTGATGTTTTTCGCTCTAAAAGTATATTGAATAATCAGCAATACCGGGATTTATTGTTTAATCGTTGTTTGCTGGAATATACTTTCTTGGATGAGGAGGGAGAAAAGCAAACTTGGTATGATGTTCATCCTTTAATTAAAGGAGTTCGTGAATTTAAGGAGTTGTTGGATTGAAGCTTTCAAGAAGTCAGGAGTCTTGAAGAAGGCAGAAGGCAGAAGGCAGAAGGCAGAAGGGAAAATTGCATGGGGATTCTAACTTCAAACAATAATTTCTCGGTAAAAGTTATAGCGTTTCTCTAATTTATGAAGTACAGTTTTAGACCCCCCCCTAAACTCAAATCCCCCCTAGCCTTAATAACTATCCCTTATAAGGAACTCCTCAGACTCATAAGATCACACGTCTGAACTCCAGTCACCACACCGGCCCAAACTCGTATTCCGACCACCGCT
>NZ_JAAHHG010000632.1 GCF_010692555.1 Okeania sp. SIO3B5
TAGCAGTTTTCATTAAGAGGATATCTGAAAAGTTTTTTGATACAGAATTTTGCCCCCCCTAGTGCCGCTACGCGGAACTCTACCTTATCGGTTACTCAACACAAGCCAGTCATCCCCCTATTTCTAGGTTTCGACTGAACGAATCGCACCATTTTTGGCTAGTAGGTTCCCACCTATCAATTACTCTAAAATCACGACCGTATTTTTCAGCTTTTCCTTCTAACAGTGTCCTAAATTGTCTCCAACCTAAATCTGATATGGCTCTGGATAATTTACGGTTCTTAATCATACCAGAAACGTTGTTATACTTCTAAAACAACTGTTTGGTTTTCACGAATTATTTCAGTAGATAATTTATGCAGAAAATCTGTTCTTGTATCTTTCAATTTGGCATGGAATTTAGCAACTCTAACCCTGGCTTTTTCATACCTTTTAGACCCCTTAGTTTTATGAGATAATGACTTACTTAACTTTATATACTTCTTAATTCGTTTTTTGAGTGGCTTAGGAGCATCAACCTTTGTACCGTCGCTGAATGTAGCAAAGGTTTTAATACCTAAATCTATGCCTACTGAATTATCAGTTTGAGGTAAGACTTCTGGTTGTATTTCTACTACAAAACTTAAGAAATATCTATTAGCTGAATCTTTAATTACTGTTACTGATGATGGAGGACCAGGTAACTCCCTTGACCAAACTATTTTTAGTTTTCCAATCTTAGCTAAATAAACTTTATGCTGACCAATCTTAAAGCCACCCTTTCTAAACCTAGCGGTCTGCGCGTGATTTCCTACTTTTAAATTTAGGAGGTTTAATAGATCTACCTTTCTGTTGGCCTTTTGTTGACTTAAAAAAGTTTTGATAAGCTTGGTTTAAATCATTCAAAGATTGCTGTAGTGGTATATTAGAAACTGCCGATAGCCACTCTCTATTTTCAGTCTTTTTCCCTTGAGTAATAAATATTTTTTGGAGTTCTGCATTACTTGGCTTTTTGTTACCTTTTTTGTATAACTCATTGCAATAATTCAGGCTATCATTCCAAACAACACGGACACAACCAAATAGCTTGGCTAATCGGTGTTTTTGTCCCGGCGTTGGATATATACGGTACTTAAATCTTGCTTTCATCTGAAATTTTTTCTTGGCCTGTATGTTATAACTATAGCATAGTTAAATTTGGTACGCAATATGTTAAGGCAGCAAAGACATAGTGTCTCAGACTTAAAAGTACACTTGGTATATGTGACTAAATATAGAAAAAGTGTATTCACTGTAGAAGGATTGAAATTAATTACAGCGCTTTTCATTTGAGTAGACCACAAAATTATTTTTGGCGCTTAGAGTAGGGAGTAGGGAGTAGGGAGTAGGGAGTAGAAAAATGCTTTTGGGTTGCCCATACTAACTGTAGTCTATCCATGTGAAAAGCGCTATAAGTCAATTGTTTTTGATTTGACTGAACTACTAGAATATTGGACGAATCAAATCTTCAAGATATGGCCTTAATGAAAAATTATTGTCTTATGTGAAGATCTCGAAGGGGATCGATTAATTTAATAAGCATAAAAAGTATTTTTTTACAGAAAAAAGACTAAAATAGATAGTATATAACTACTAAAATAATTAAAACTATGAGTAGAGAAAAATATTATCGGCTTATGATATAAGGGTAATTTTTGGCAGTTTAAATCTGAAAATATGCAAGTAACAAAGTTAGTTTATCTAAATTAAAAATAATGTAAGTATTTCCTGCGAAATGCTGCGCAATTAGCTAGCCTCCTATGAGGAGGAACTGCTTTATCAGCCATTAATTTTGGGAAAGTTCAATAATTTAGAATTTAGAATTAAGAATTTAGAATTACCTCTTCTTATAAATTAAGAGGATTGGATTAAAGGATTTTTTTTCTTCTCTTGGTCAATTGGATATGGCGAGGAAACTTCGTCATCCCGACCGCTTTTTTCTCCATGAATGAAGAGGCTTTATACCTGAATTTTTCGGTAAAAGCAACTGAGAAATCGAGAAAGAATAAAAAGTTACTACCAAAGTCACTTTCCCAAACCTTAGAAGTAATTATTCATTACTAATAGCTGTTTGTGTCGCAGTCCGCAGGAAATGCTTACAAAATAATTGCATTAATAATAGAAATATTACTCAAGTAATAGATTTAGACTGAATTATCTAAAATCAATATTAAATTTAAATTTCTATGAATAATTCCAAGAACCGTCTTTCTATATTTGTTGACGGGAATAATATGTTCTACGCTCAACAAAAAAATGGTTGGTTTTTTGACCCAAGAAGAGTATTAGAACATTTCAACAAACCAGAAGTAAAACTAATAAATGCTTTTTGGTACACAGGCTTAAAAGACCCACAAGATCAAAGGGGATTTAGAGATGCTTTAATTAGTTTGGGTTATACAGTACGTACTAAAATTCTTAAAGAATATTATGATGATGTTTCGGGTCGCTATTCTCAAAAAGCTAACTTAGACATTGAAATTGTAGTAGATATGTTTAATACAGTAGACCAATATGACCAAGTAGTTTTATTTAGTGGAGATGGGGATTTTGAAAGAGCTATTGAGCTACTACGTTCTAAAAATACTCATATAACAGTTGTATCAACAGAAGGAATGATTGCTAGAGAGTTGCGAAATGCTACAGACCAATATGTAGACTTAAATGATATTCGCGACCAAATAGAAAAGGCAGAGTATTAATTAATAATTAATAATTAATAATTAATAATTAGGGTTTGCTGAAAAAGTCTTATGGGTGAGGGTAGGAGACAGGAGACAGGAGACAGGAGACAGGAGAAATGGGAAGTTAGAGAAGGTACGAGCGGGCGTTTTGTCCCAAGATTGTTCTGCCCAACTCTTCCCTAAAATACGCTCCTTTTTGAGTATGAAGAGCCGAAACAAGCGCACTTTTTTTGACAAAAAAAAGGCACTTGTCTTTATATGTCAATATTTTTAGATTTAATCAGCAAGCCCTAATTAATAATTAAGAGGGAAAAAAATCTCAATTTATTTCAGAATGCACTAAGTCAGAAGGCAGAAAGTATCAAATAAAAAATCTTTGCTTGAAGACTTAATACTTTGCCAGAAAACTCAAAAAAATGGGTGCATCTCAATATTTGCAAAAATACTTTTTTCCTATATATTCCCTATTTCATATTCCCTATTTCCTATTCCCTGCTGCCTGTTACTTAAAAGCGACAATTTTTTGGCTTTATTCAAAATTGAGATGCACCCTTTAATTTAAAGTATATTCACTAACTTCTAGACAAGGTAAGATCGAAAAAAGCTCAAGGCTAACTTCTGTAAACTATAAGGTAAAAATAATGACAAGTAATCAAGACCGAATTATTATTTTTGATACGACTCTCCGGGATGGGGAACAATCTCCTGGGGCCGCTCTCAATATAGATGAAAAATTGACCATAGCTAGGCAATTATCTCGCCTGGGAGTAGATGTGATTGAAGCTGGTTTTCCTTACTCTAGTCCTGGAGATTTTGAAGCAGTACAGAAAATTGCCGAGACAGTGGGTGTAGAAGGAGGCCCAACAATCTGTGGTTTGGCAAGAACGACTCGTGCAGATATCGAAGCGGCAGGTAAAGCTCTTAAACCCGCAGCTAATGCTCGTATTCATACTTTTATTGCTACCTCCGATATTCACTTAGCTTACAAACTTAAGAAAACTAGAGAAGAAGTATTGGCGATCACTCCTGAAATGGTGGCCTATGCCAAAACCTTCGTAGATGATGTAGAATTTTCTCCTGAAGATGCAGGTCGCTCTGACCCAGAATTTCTCTATCAAGTATTGGAGGCGGCGATCGCTGCTGGAGCAACTACGGTGAATATTCCCGATACTGTTGGTTATACGACACCTGCTGAATTTGGAGCGCTCATTCGAGGTATTAAGGAAAACGTTCCCAATATTGACCAAGCTATTATTTCTGTTCACGGTCACAATGACTTGGGTTTAGCAGTCGCCAACTTCCTCGAAGCTGTCAAAAACGGCGCTCGTCAACTGGAATGCACTATCAATGGTATCGGTGAACGAGCTGGTAATGCTGCTTTGGAAGAGTTAGTTATGGCATTGCACGTCCGGCGACAATATTTTAACCCTTTCCTTGGTCGCCCACCAGAGTCAGAAGCACCACTTACTAATATTGATACTCGCCATATTTATAAAACATCTCGTCTAGTTTCTAACTTGACAGGAATGTTTGTACAACCAAATAAAGCTATTGTTGGTGCTAATGCTTTTGCCCATGAGTCAGGTATTCATCAAGATGGGGTACTCAAGAATAAGCTTACTTACGAAATCATGGATGCTGAGTCTATCGGTTTGACAGATAATCAAATAGTCTTGGGTAAACTTTCCGGTCGTCATGCTTTCCAAACTCGCCTCAAAGAACTTGGGTTTGATATTTCTGATGAAGAGGTGAATAAAGCTTTCCTCAGATTTAAAGATTTGGCAGACAAAAAGAAAGAAATTACAGATTGGGATTTGGAATCTATTGTTAACAGTGAGATTCAACAACCACCAGAACTCTTCCGTATAGAGTTGGTACAGGTTTCCTGTGGCGATCGCTCTCGTCCCACGGCCACAGTTAGTATCCGGACTCCTAATGGGGAGGAATTGACTGATGCTGCTATTGGTACCGGACCTGTGGATGCTGTATACAGGGCAATTAACCGGGTAGTGAATGTGCCTAATGATTTAATTGAGTTTTCTGTGCAGTCGGTAACTGCTGGTATTGATGCTATTGGGGAGGTGACTATTCGCTTGCGTCATGAAGGGCGAGTTTATTCTGGTCATGCTGCCAATACTGATATTATTGTGGCATCAGCTCAAGCTTATATAAATGCTTTAAATCGTTTGTATGTAGCTTTGCAAAGTGATGTGAAGAAAATACATCCGCAAAAGAGCGATCGAGCTGTGGAAGTAGTATAGCGCAAGTTAGAATTCAGAATTTAGAATTCAGAATTTAGAATTCAGGGGAGTTTGGGCAGATGGAGACCCACCCCTCGCCCTCCCAGGAGGGGAATGAGGAAACGGAGACACGGGGATGCGGAGACACGGTGACACCCCCTCTCCGCGTCTCCGTGTCTCCCTCTCTCCGTGTCCTCAAGAACCCCCTCTCCGCGTCTCCGTGTCTCCCTCTCTCCGTGTCCTCAAGAACCCCCTCTCCGCGTCTCCCT
>NZ_JAAHHG010000633.1 GCF_010692555.1 Okeania sp. SIO3B5
TCTGCGCCCAACGACGCTCTTCCGATCTTAAATATTAGGATGCGTGCGAGAAGTAACGTCAATTTCCAACGCTAAATCTGGAGGCGGACCGACAGTTAAATCTATTCGTTTCTTACCTCGTACTTTTGCCTCATTTTCAATATAAAAACAGTCATCAGGTTCAATACCTTGCTGCATCAATTCATTTTTAAAAGTTGTGGAACCAAGAGGCCAAAAATCAATTTCTAACTCCTGCATCAGCACCTTTAATAAATCTGCAATAATCACTTTTGCACTTTCATGTTCTGGTAATGGTGCCATAATTTCCAAAGTATTATTTTCATAAGCAATTCGCGAATTACGACTTTCTCCTAAGTCGGCTAAAATTCCTTCAAAATCTTGCCAACTTACATCTTTTAATAACACTCGCTGTCCTGGAGGAACAGTTAATTGTTGGAGTTTAACCAGCATTTTTTCTCCTTACAAAAACTAAGTAGGGTTTACTGAAAAAGTCTTTTTCAGGAGTAGGGGAGTAGGGGAGTGGGGGAGTAGGGGAGATTAGAATAGTTAAGAGAAACAAGGAATTATAGAAAAGATAGTCGGAACAATTGTCAGAGTTATTTTTCTGCTATCCCCCCTGTCTTTATATGCTAAGTTTTTGAGGGTTTTCAACATAAAACCAGGCATTTTTTTCGCTCCTTTAAAGGCTGAATCTTTTATCTGTCAATACTTTGAGTTTAATCAGCAAGCCCTAAGTAAGTTGGGTTATCCTACGGATAAGCTGGCGCTAACATCCCTCAACCCAACCTACATTTATTGCACCATTTAATTAGTCAGGGATTACTTTTGACTTTTGACTTTTGACTGACGATGAAATCTCTAACTTATTCTGCCGTTTCACCCTCTGACTCTGTAGATGACGCTCCCACAGGAGCTATTACACGCGCTAACACTAAGCCTGCTTCTCCTGCCGCTTCTACTCCTTCTGGTAAAGTAATTTGACTTAGCTGAAGAGATTCTCCTGACTTAAGACCTGAGATATCTATATCCAATGTTTCAGGAATTTTATCTGGTTTGCATCTGATTGCTAATTCTGTAACAACCTGGTCTAAAATTCCACCATCTACCTTAACTCCTACTGGATCGCCAACAAAATTTATAGGTACTTCTACATCTAAACTTCCATGAGCAGCTACGGAGAAAAAACTTAGGTGAAGAATTAAGGGTTTATAGGGATGAGATTGAACTTCCCGAAGAATAGTTTTACCACTCCAAGAAATATCAGGAACTTGAAGATCGATAATTGTATTGTTAATAGAGGTATCCTTTAACAACTTTTGTGCTTTTTTAACTTCAATTGTTAATGGAACTGATTCTGTACCTTGATGACCATATAATACTGCAGGAATTAATCCTTCTCGTCTTAGAGCTTTGGTTTTGCTACCTTCAGGTCTTTTTTGACATTCTACTGTAACTTCCATCTTGACTTTTTTCGCTTAGTTTGCTTACTGATTATATCAAAGTTTTGGGTACATGGCATTGACAATTAATTTGAAGAAGGAAGAAGGAAGAAGGAAGAAGGAAGAAGGGAAAATTACTGATGAATTTAAATGAGACGGTAGGATATTAAACCCGCCACATAAAAGATAATGACTATAATAGTAAAACCAGTGGGAGCATCTTGCTCCCGTTTTAAGTTTTGCTTGTCTCAAGCTAACTATTACAACGACAGAACTAACAAATCTTCTAAAACATCTATAATTATGCTTTTGGCAGAAGTTCGTATCAAGAGAAATAACATAAATAGAGAGGTATTAAAAAAACGGAATAAATAAATATTTAACTTTTACTTTTACCAGCAATTTATTACTTGAATAGGTTGTTCAACATTAATTATTAACAATTACCTTTCCTTTAATTAAGAAATAATCGTACTACCATGAGAACCTAAAAGTGCCCGCTTTGGTCCATGAATTGGGTCTTCAACGACAATAGTCTGGTCACGACTAGCTCCTAAAGACACAATGGCAATAGGTACATTCATTAGCTCTGCCAAAAACCGTAAATAATCTAAAGCTTGCTTGGGTAACTCTTCAAGACTTCTACAATCTATAGTTGGCTGTTGCCAACCAGGTAAAGTTTCATAAATAGGTTTACATTTAGCTAGCTGCAAAGAACTACTAGGAAAATCTTCACAACGATCGCCCTCCATATCATAAGCTACACATACTTTAATCTCTGACAATTCATCCAATACATCCAATTTAGTAATTGCCATACAATCCATACCATTAATTCGGACTGCATAACGTCCAATTACTGCATCAAACCATCCACACCGACGTTCACGACCAGTTGTTGTCCCAAATTCTGCACCGCGATCGCGTAGCAATGTCCCTATATCATCTTGAGCTTCTGTGGGAAATGGTCCTTCTCCCACTCTAGTAGTATAAGCCTTTGCCACACCAATTACTCGGTCAATCATTGTTGGCCCTACTCCCGCCCCCACACAAGCACCTCCTGCCACTGGATTTGAGGAAGTAACGTAAGGATAAGTACCGTGGTCTAAATCTAGGAGAGTACCTTGTGCCCCTTCAAATAAAATATTGTGTCTGTGCTGAATTGCATTGTAGATTTTCAAGGACGCGTCTATAACGTTAGGTCTGAGGCGCTCTGCATACTCCAGATATTCTTTTACTACCTCATCTGGGTCTAAAGGAGATAGATTATAAAGCTTCTCTAAAATTACATTCTTATAATTAACTGTCCAATTTATCTGCTCTCTTAATCTATCTGGACTAATCAAATCAATCATCCGAATCCCAGTACGCTCGGACTTATCAGCATAAGTTGGACCAATACCTCTTCCTGTAGTTCCTATTTTTTGACTACCTCTACGTTCCTCCGATGCCCGGTCTATTAGTCTATGGTAAGGCATTGTCACATGAGCAGCTTGAGAAATCATCAAATTTGATGTGGAGATTCCTAAAGCTTCAACCTGGTCTAATTCTTCAATCAGAACCTTGGGGTCGATAACTGTTCCAGAGCCAATGATACACTGAGTATCAGGATAAAGAATACCGGAAGGAATTAAGTGTAGTTTAAATGTTTGACCGTCAACAACAACAGTATGGCCAGCATTTACTCCCCCCTGGTAACGTACTACCACATCTGCTGACTTGCTCAACAAATCAGTAATTTTTCCTTTTCCTTCATCGCCCCACTGGGCACCTATTACGATTACGTTAGCCAAGGGTCTCCTCTACGGATAGTTAACACAATTCACTACTATTACATTAACTAAATATTATGTCAATCGATTTTTGTTAATTATTGTTACAATTAAGAGTGTATATCTCAAACTCTTGCTGTCATTGAGAGTTCAAAGTAGTGGACTGACACACCTTAAATGGTGCATTAGGGAGTAGGGAGTGGGGGAGTGGGGGAGTAGGGGAGATAAAGACACCTAGAAATAAAAATAAGAGTGCACAGTTTTAGCTGTGTCAGTCTAGTAGGAGGAGTTAGCATAAGGGGGAGTGAGGAAGTATGGGAGTAGGTAGGGATGTTGCATGTAACGTCCCTAAAGTGAGAAGTAAACATCAGAATAATTAACATTAACTGGGTTGTTAATTAGCAAATTCAATTATTTAATTCTGACTGGTTGACTACTGATTTTTTAATTCTAGAAAATACCATTACCATCCTAGATAAAATTATCAATATTAACTACATATCAACAGAAGTAACTTTCAGTATTTAGATAACTAACATTTGTTCAAAACTTATTTATTTAGGAAAACTTAATTACTGAAACTAGGATTACTTAATTCGTAAGCATTCAGCTATTAGCTGTCAGTTCTCAGCAATAAAACTCTGCTCTTAAAACTATACTTTATAAACACCTTTCTTAAGATAAAACTTGACCAAACAGAGAAGTTAGAAGTTATGTATTTGCTATTAAATAAATTTTTGCCTTCTTCCTTAGCTGATAGCTGTTAACGTTTGCGTAGCATTCCGTAGGAAAGTTCCTCCGATAGGAGGCTAGCTGACCGCTGTTTGCGCAGCATGATCTAGGAAATGCTTACCTTAATTAATACTTATACTTAAAGGATAAATTAGATTTCTATGGCTTTACACGCAGAATTACATCGACATTTAGGAGGTTCGGTAGTTCCTAGAGTTTTATGGCGATATTTCCAACGTCAAAACGAGGAGCTAGCAAAGCGTTTTCCCGAATATCAACAATTTGAAGAATTTTACACCAAACCAAGGAACACATTAGATGAATATTTGGAACTACATACATTAGTAGAACACGTTCAAACTATTGAGACATTGCCTTACTTTATTTATCGGTTAATTCGAGGTGCTTATACATTTGAAAATTTAGCTTATTTAGAGTTACGTTATACACCTTATTTGAGAACTCCAGAACATTTATCTCAGTCTGAACGTATAGATTTAATGTCAGAAATAGTTACAACTGTGGGTAAGGCAAGTCAACAAAATGAATACCCTATTGTTACTAGCCAAATTCTATGTATGCACACTAGATTACCTCATGAAGTTAATCAAGCAATTGTAGATTTAGCAGTACAAATGCCAGAATATGTATGTGCTATAGATTTAGCTGGTGGAGATAATCATTATGGTGAACGTATAGATGAGTTTATTAAACTGTATAAATATGCGCGTTCCCAGAAGGTAAAAACTACTGGGCATCTTTATGAAACTCCCGACGGTTGTCATCCAGAATTACTACCTTATTTAATGCGAATTGGTCATGGAATTCAAATTCCTTTAAAACATCCAGAACTATTAAAAGAGGTAGCTAAGAAAGGGCAATGTTTAGAAATTTGTCCAACTACTTATTTCAAAACAGGTACTATGGATAATATGAGTCAGTTAAAAACAGTATTTGACCAATGTTTTGATGCTGGAGTAGATATTGCTATTTGTACAGATAATGCTGGTTTACATAATGTACGTTTGCCGTTTGAATATGAGAATTTACTAACCTTAGATGTGATTGATTTTCGACAATTACAAGCTTGTCAAGATGCAGCATTTCGTCATGCTTTTGCTTGGCCTCATGGTAAGCGGCCAGAGGAAATGTTAACAGGATTATTACAGCCAGAACCTATAGTTTCAGGAGTTGATTGCTAGTATCAATGCCATCTCTCGACCGCTTTTTATCCCCTTA
>NZ_JAAHHG010000634.1 GCF_010692555.1 Okeania sp. SIO3B5
TTGCTGAAGCCAAAATTGAAATTGCCGATGCTAACGTTAGTAGTCTAAAGCCAAAGTTGATATTGCTAGCTCAAATGTTAGCAGTGCAGAAGCTAGAGTTGAAAGTGCAGAAGCAAATGTCAGTAGTGCCATGGCTCAACTACGCAGTGCAGAAGCAAAAGTTAGTAGTGCAAGTGCTAATGTAAATAGTGCCCAGGCAGAAGTTGACAGTGCTTTATCAAATATTGACAGTGCCATCGCCAATGTTAACAGTGACAAAGCTCGTGTAGAAGAGAGACAAACTCAGTTAGCACAAACTTTAGTCCGGGCACCAGCAAATGGCATAGTGGCGGAACGAATAGCTCGGGTTGGTGATGTTACTTCTGGCAGTAAAATGTTGTTTTCTATTATTAAAGACAATCAATTAGAACTACAATTAAAAGTACCAGAAACTCAATTAGCGCAAGTTAAAGTTGGCAAAAAAGTTCAAATCAGTTCTGATGCTGATAGTCGGATAAAAATGTTAGGAACAGTTAGAGAAATAGCGCCATTAGTTGACCAAGAAAGTCGTGAAGCTACAATTAAAATTGACCTGCCTAAAAGTGATTTATTAAGACCTGGAATGTTTTTACGGGCAACAATTACAACAGCAACTAATCAAGGGTTGAAAGTTCCGGCAAAAGCAGTATTACCTCAAGCAGATGGAAAATCTATTGTTTATGTTTTGGCAGAAAATGATCGAGTTAAAGCCGTGCCTATAGAAGTAGGAGAAATTCTGAGTAAAAATAGCGATTTAGCTAATGCTAAAATTGAAATAAAAGAAGGTTTAAAATTAGGCGATCGCGTAGTTGTTGCAGGTGCAGGTTATCTGAAAGATGGAGATATTGTAAAAGTAATTCAGGGTAATTAGTACATTTTGGATTTTGGATGAAATTTCATAGCAATAAAAAAAGTACTTACAGATTAATTGATTTCCATATTCCCACCTTTTCTAAATAACTAGAATTCAACTAACATAACGGTGTTGCTGAATCTAGGAATGAATTTTTGCCGAACAGCTAAAACACATCTTTAGATATAGTATATAAACGAACTTTGCTTGCTTAAACATACTCAAATTAACTCCCTATTATTTCTTCCTTCTTACTTTTGACTTTTGACTTTTGACTTTTGAATTAATTACTTCTTACTTCTTACTTTTGAATTAATTATTTCTTACTTTTGAATTAATTACTTTTGACTTTTGAATTAATTACTTTTGACTTTTGAATTAAATTACTATGTCATTTCATATCTCAGCTTGGTCAATCAAAAAACCAGTTCCTACCATTGTGATGTTTTTAATCTTAACAATAGTAGGATTAATGTCATTTTTCCAACTAGGAATAGACAGAACTCCTAATGTTGATGTTCCAGTAGTATCAATCACAGTAACTCAACAAGGAGCAGGCCCCACAGAACTAGAAACTCAGGTAACAAAAAAAATAGAAGATTCTGTGGCAGGTTTGGGAAATATCGAGAAATTAACCTCAAAAGTAACTGATGGAGTTTCTAGAACCACAATCAATTTTGACTTAGGAGTAGATATCGACCGCGCCACCAACGACGTTCGCAATGCCGTTACCGAAATTCGCGAGGACTTACCTCAAGATATCAACGATCCTATTGTGAAAAGATTAGAAATTATTGGAGGCGGTCCGATCATTACCTACGCTGTCACTTCAGACAAACGTTCAGTCGAAGAACTCAGCGAACTCGTGGACAAAGAAATTAGTCGTGCTATTCTTAGCGTTTCCGGTGTTTCCGAAATTAACCGTATTGGTGGAGTAGACCGAGAAATTCTGATCGAACTCAACCCAGACCGACTCCAAAGTCTTGGCATTACTGCGACTCAAGTAAATGACCAAATTCGCGCCCTCAATACTAATATACCCGGTGGACGCTCTCAAGGTGGAGGCACAGAAAAAAGTATTCGTACCCTTGGTAGCACTGACACGGTAGAAGCATTAAAAGAATATCGAATCATCCTGCCCTCTGGTGGAGCGGTACCACTTTCCAGTGTAGGTGAAGTCATTGATGGTTTTGGCGAAACTAGACAAACAGCTTGGTTAGTAGAAAAAAATAGTGAGGATGAAACTCAGGGTTTTGCACAAGACTCATCAATAAAAACCACTCCCCAGTCAAATAATATTGGTAAACCAGTGGTTGCTTTTAGCGTACTCCGCAGCACAGGTACTACCCTTGTAAGTGTAGAAAGAAGTGTGCGGGCAAAAATTGCTGAACTGGAACAAACATTACCAAAAGATGTAGATTTAGAACTAATTTTTACCCGGGCAACAGATATTGAAGAATCCTATCAAGCATCTGTAGACGCTCTAATTATTGGTTCCATTCTCACTGTTTTAGTTGTCGCTGTATTTTTGCGAGATTGGCGACCAACTTTAGTCACGGCGGTAGCATTACCATTATCAATTATTCCCACCTTTTTAGTAATGCAAATTTTAGACTACACCCTCAATTGGATGACCTTGTTAGCACTAGCATTAGCAATGGGAAACTTGGTGGATGATGCCATCTGTATGATTGAGAATATCGACCAACATATTAATATGGGTAAAAAGCCATTCCAAGCTGCTTTGGATGCGTCAGCAGAAATTGGTTTGGCTGTGGTGGCAACAACAGCAACTATTGTGGCAGTGTTTTTACCTGTCGCGTTTATGGGTGGAGTACCTGGTCAATTCTTTCAGCCTTTTGGCATAACGGTAGCAGTTTCAACGATGTTTTCCACATTGGTTGCTTGTACTATGACACCAATGTTAGGAGCGCGGTTATTGAGGCCGAAACAGTCTCAAGCTTCCTCATTTTTAAATGGTAAAGTGGGAGTCGAACATCACAAACAACCCAAAAATCGTCCCTACAATAACTTATTAACTTGGGCACTGCGCCATAAAATTACTACTTTAATTATTGCTGTAGCTTTCTTTATTGGTAGCTTGCAACTGGTGCCACTAATTCCTAAAGGGTTAATGGGTTCTGAGGACAATGATGTGAGTATAGTTTCCCTAGAATTGCCTCCTGGATCGACTTTGTCTGAAACTGAACAAGTTGCTCAACAGGCAATGCAAATATTAGAGCAAAATTCTACTGTTACCAGTGTATTTGCTGATGTTGGTACTAGGGGTAATAGTGAGGCGGTAAATGAGGGCAAGTTGTATGTGAATATATTACCAAGGCAAGAGCGGGAGGTTTCCCAGAAGGAGTTTGAACAACAGATGCGACCTCTATTTCAGAATATTCCAGGGGCGCGGATAAGTTTTGCTGGTGGGGCTACAGGAGGTAGTGGTAAAGACTTAACTCTTGTTCTCAAGAGTGAAAATGCTACTGCGTTGAGGCAGACGGCAGATGCTTTAGAACAGCAAATGCGAGAAATTCCTGGTTTGGTAGATGTGACTTCCAGTGCCAGCTTGGTGAAACCGGAGATTTTGATTAAACCATTACCTGCTAGAGCAGGGGATCTAGGAATTTCTGTACAGTCGATCGCTCGTACAGCTTCATTGGCGACTTTGGGAGATAATGAGTCAAATTTAGCTAAGTTTGATTTACCAGACCGTCAAATTCCGATTCGAGTACAGTTGGCAGAGGAATTTAGAAATGACTTGGATGCAATTAAAAATTTACGCATTCCTAGTCAAAATGGTGGGTTAGTGCCATTGTCCGCAGTAGCTGAGATTACTATTGGTAGTGGACCTGCTGAAATCAATCGTTTTGACCGCTATCGCCAGGTTTCCTTGGAGGCAAATTTACAGGGAATTTCTCTAGGAGATGCAGTAGAACAGGTGAAAGCATTGCCACCGATGAATCCACTACCGGATGGTGTTACCGAACAGTCTGACGGTGATGCCAAGATTATGATTGATATCTTTACTGGATTTTTAGGTGCTTTGGGGTTTGCGGTGTTATGTATTTATGCAATTTTGGTGCTGCTATACAATAATTTTCTTTATCCAGTGGCAATTTTGGTGGCGTTGCCGTTATCTATTGGTGGCGCGTTGTTAGGGTTATTGGTGACGCAGAAAGAGTTGGGTTTATTTGCTATAATTGGAATAGTGTTGTTGATGGGGTTGGTGACGAAGAATGCAATTTTGTTAGTAGACTGTTCGTTGGCAAATGAAAAAGCAGGAATGTCTCAGTTTCATGCAGTGCGGGAAGCAGGTATTTCCCGGTTGCGACCAATTTTGATGACCACATTTTCTACTATTGCTGGAATGTTACCCATCGCCTTAGAATTAGGAGCAGGAGGCGCAGAAAGAAGTCCTATGGCGATCGCTGTGATTGGTGGATTTTCGACTTCGACGCTGTTGACGTTGGTGGTGGTGCCTGTGTGGTTTACTTATATTGATAATTTCCTGCATTGGTTACAGAAATTATTCCGGGGTAAGGAAACTCGCCCGCAGTTAGATGTTTCTGTTAATGGTAATGGGAAAAGTTCGAGTGTGTTGAAAAAGGATTCTATTTCTGCTAATTAGTTATATCATGTCCGGATAATAGCGTGATCAAAAAACCTTTTCTCTTCTCACCTTTTCTTTCCTTCTGCCTCCTGCCTCCTGCCTCCTGCCTTACCTCTTCTGCTAATTAGTTATATCATGTCCGGATAATAGCGTGATCAAAAAACCTTTTCTCTTCTCACCTTTTCTTTCCTTCTGCCTCCTGCCTCCTGCCTCCTGCCTTACCTCCTCCAAAGTGTAATATCATGTCCGGATAATTAGTTATAAAAAAACTTTCTCCTTCAACTCCAGTTCTTCTTCTTTCTTCCCTCTTTACTCCTGACTCCTGAGGACTGACTCCTGACTCCTCCGTAGTTATTTATTTATCACTGTTCAACCGGACATGATATAAGTATTCAACCGGACATGATATTACAATACTGTAGGTTGGGTTAAGCGACAGCGCAACCCAACATATCAACATATATAGACACTTATACCAATTTTATAAATGTTTGCTACAAATAGGTAGGGTACTTTTTAGGAGTCAGGAGTCAGGAGTCAGGAGTCGTATGGGAATAGATTTAATATCAGATTGATAAATGTTTGCTACAAATATCTAGGGTATTTCTTAGGAGTCAGGAGTCAGGAGTCAGGAGTCAGAATGGATGGCTTTAATACCATTTTTTAGGGTGTAAATTATCTTTTTTGTCAAAGG
>NZ_JAAHHG010000635.1 GCF_010692555.1 Okeania sp. SIO3B5
TATATTATGGCTAGTGACGAAAAAATTAAACCCCTATTTTGGATTGGGGATTCATTGAAAAATTTAAGAGAGTTTCCTGAGTCCGTAAAAGATCAGATTGGATTTGCTTTATATCAAGGACAAGTAGCCTGAAGCTCTGCATGAGTAATGATTAAAGATATTGAGACAGGGGAATTTTTTCCGACTGTTGCCTGTTGCCTGTTGCCTATTCCCTGTTGCCTGTTGCCTGTTGCCTGTTGCCTGTTGCCTGTTGCCTATTCCCTATTCCCTGTTCCCTGTTCCCTGTCAAAAATTAAAAGTTAAAAGTCAAAAGTTTAGAAGTTAAAAATCAAAAGTCAAAAATCAGAAGTTATCCCTGAAGCTCTGCATGAGTAATGATTAAAGATATTGAGATAGGGGAATTTTTTTCCAACTGTTGCCTGTTGCCTGTTGCCTATTCCCTATTCCCTATTCCCTGTTGCCTGTTGCCTGTTGCCTGTTGCCTGTTGCCTATTCCCTATTCCCTATTCCCTGCTATAGAAATTATTTTTAGTTAATTCGATATAACCGTATAATCTAATAGCTGAACTTTAGGAACAATGGTATAGGCATGGCATCCATTAGCGAGCTGCATCAACAACTAATAAGTAAAGAACGCTCTGCTGTAGAAATTACCCAAGAGGCCCTAAAACGCATCAGCCAGTTGGAGCCAAAGTTGAAAAGCTTTATCTGTGTTACGGCAGAAAAGGCCATAGAACAGGCTCGTCAGGTGGATGCCCAAATTGCTGCAGGAGAGAAAATTGGACAATTAGCAGGGATTCCTATTGCTTTGAAGGACAATATGTGTACCCGAGGTATCCCTACTACTTGTGGTTCTAAGATTCTAGAAAATTTTATTCCCCCTTATGAATCAACTGTGACTCAAAAACTTTTAGATTCTGGCGCAGTTATTCTGGGTAAGACAAATCTAGATGAATTTGCCATGGGTAGTTCGACGGAAAATTCTGCTTATCAAGTTACGGCTAACCCATGGGATGTGGAACGAGTACCTGGTGGTTCTTCTGGGGGTTCGGCCGCAGCAGTGGCATCTGAAGAGTCTGTAGTTGCATTGGGTTCAGATACTGGTGGTTCTATTCGTCAACCAGCATCTTTTTGTGGTGTGGTAGGCATGAAACCTACTTATGGTCTGGTTTCTCGCTATGGGTTGGTGGCTTTTGCTTCTTCTTTAGACCAAATAGGGCCTTTTGGTAGGACTGTTGAAGATGCTGCAATTTTGTTGCAGGCGATCGCTGGTTATGACCCGAAAGATTCTACAAGTCTTAATGTGTCTATCCCGAATTATACGAGGAACCTGAGACCAAATTTAAGACCAAAAGGGCAAATTAGAATTGGTCTAATTCAAGAAACTTTTGGTGAAGGTTTAGATTCAGTTGTTAATCAAGCTTTTACTAAGGCAGTGGAACAGCTACAGGAGTTGGGGGCTGAAATTCAGGTGGTTTCTTGTCCCCGGTTCCGCTACGGTTTGCCTACTTATTATATTATTGCTCCATCGGAAGCTTCAGCAAATTTAGCTCGTTATGATGGGGTGAAATATGGTTTCCGCGCTCCTAAGTCGGAAAATCTTTTGGAGATGTATGCTCAGACTCGTGCTGAGGGTTTTGGTACGGAAGTTAAGCGCCGAATTATGATTGGTACTTATGCTTTGTCGGCTGGATATTATGATGCTTATTATCTTAAGGCTCAAAAAGTCCGGACTTTGATTAAGGAAGATTTTGATAAGGCTTTTGCTCAGGTAGATATTTTGGCTTGTCCCACTGCTCCGACTACTGCTTTTAAGGCGGGTGAAAAGACTGATGATCCACTGAGTATGTATTTGTCTGATTTAATGACTATCCCAGTTAATTTAGCTGGTTTACCTGCTTTGAGTTTACCTTGTGGCTTTGATGAACAAGGTTTACCTATTGGTATGCAATTAATTGGTAATGTTTTGAAGGAAGCTTTATTATTTGAAGTTGCTTATGTTTATGAACAATCTAATGATTGGCGTAAACGTCTGCCTCGGCTTTAGAAAGTTAGTTTTTAGTTATTAGTTATGAGGCGTTAGGTGTTGAGGAAATTATTGGTTAATCAAAACCTAACTGCCGATTTTTATTATGTGGCAATTTCATTATTTTTTAGTTGCAAAGTTGATTTTAATTATTGGGATAGTTTTGGCGATCGCTTATGTTGCTGTCTGTATATTTTTGGTATTGTTACAGCAGCGATTTATGTTTTTCCCTAGTTCTGTTATCAAAATAACGCCGAAAGATGTAAATCTTTCCTACGAAGATGTGTGGTTATCTGCCTCTAAGAGAAAAGGTAAGTTAGAGCAAATACATGGATGGTGGATACCTGCTAATTATGACACACCAAATTTTCAGGGTGTGCTGTTATATTTGCATGGTAATGGTATTAATATCGGAGCGAATGTTGAACCAGCTTATAGATTTCAGAAATTAGGTTTTGATGTTTTATTGATAGATTATCGTGGTTATGGGCTAAGTACAGGGAATTTCCCTAGTGAAGCACAGATTTATCAAGATGTAGAAATTGTCTGGAAGTATTTAGTTAATCAAAGAAAAGTTAATCCGCAAAATATACTGGTTTATGGTCATTCTTTGGGAGGTGCTATTGCTGTTGAGTTGGCTATAAGACATCCGAAAATGGCTGGATTAATTATTCAAAGTTCTTTTACTTCTATGCAAGGGATGGTGGATTATAGGGGAGGAATGTATAGAATTTTTCCCATAAAGTTAATCTTACATCAAATATTTGACTCAATTACAAAGTTACGGAAATTAGATATACCTATTATGTTAATTCATGGCAGGGAAGATGGATCGGTTCCTGCCTATATGAGCGAACAATTATTTGCAGTTACTCCTGCTAAAATTAAAGATTTATATATAGTTCCAGGTGCAGATCATAATAATGTTGCTGCTATTGCTGGTGATGAGTATTTAGAGCGACTTAATAAGTTTATTAATCGATTAAAGGTGGTAGGTGGTAGGTTTTAGGTGGTAGGTTTTAGGTGGTAGGTTTTAGGTTTTAGACCAATTTTATGTCAGGTGGCACAGAATTAGTTGCTAGTGCAGGATGGCAGAAATAACTAACCAGTTACAAAATCCTAAAAGTCTTACCAATCAATAACTTTTGACTGTCTTGAGTGCGTCTTACATTCTGAGGTTTCCTCAGAATTACGCACTCGATGAATGACTTTTGACTTCCGTGTAGCGGTGCTAGCTAAAGCAGATTGAATATTATGCCAAAAATTACCTCAATTAAATTAACCTCAATTAAATTAATTATTTCAGCTATAGGAATTATTGGTTTTATTTTTGCACCTCAGCCCAATTTTACTGAACAAAATTATCCTACCGCCCTTGCTCAAATACCATCATCAAAACCTAGTGGACTATCCCAAGAAGTTCTACAAGAACTCACTCAATGTGTCAGAGAAATAGTTAAACCCACAGAAGCATCTTTAGAAGCAATACAAGTAGCTTCTATGCAATGCACAATGAGAGTAATAATGTTATCTCCAGATGGTAAATTTCGCCCTGATGCTAATCAAAGAATGGAAGCATTATTAGAAATAAGTGGAGCTAGTTTACCAGGAATTCTGAGTCAAGGAAAAGCTACTGTTAAGCTTGAAAAACTTACAAATAGTCAGGTATTTACTCTTCCAGTAATAGTGGCAGGGGAAACTAAAAATTTTTTATTAGATACAGGTGCTTCTAATACAATTATAGAAAGCAAAATAGCTGAAAATTTGGGTTTAGCAAGTACTCCTATTCCCAATGATTTATTATCTTATTTTGTTGTTGGTGATGACTGTTCAAATGTTAATGCTAATATCCATACTTTACCTACGATAAAAGTTGATGCAGCTACAGTAAAAGGTTTGCAAGGAATGGGTTTATCTAAAACAGCTATTCCTGGTAATTTATCAGGTGTTTTAGGTTTAGATTTTCTGAAAGGTTTTGATGTAATTATTAATCCTCAAACTTCCCAGTTGGAGTTACTACCTCCTTCTTCTTCTGTTAATAATGCTATTCCTTTGATAGGTAGAATGGGAGTTATGTTGGCTGAGGTAAAAATTAATGGTAAAGGACCTTTTTTGTTTCTATTAGATACAGGAGCAGATTTAATGGTTTTATCTCAGAATTTAGCTAATGAATTAGGAGTGGATCTTGCTGATGCAGAAAAAATAGATGTTTTAGGATTTTGTGGTACTGAAATTGCTCATAAAACCAAGTTGGATACTGTGAGTTTACAACAGTATGAAGTATCTCAATTAGATGGGGTAATTATTGATAATCAAATTCTTGATTTAATAGGTATTGATGGGATTGTTGGTCAGAATTTTCTTAGTCGTTATCAGCAACATTGGCGATTTGATAAGTCTAATAATTTGGGATTTCCAGAAACGGGAAGCTTACTTTTAACTCCTCTAGAGAATGATTAAATGTAGGAAGAAGGAAGAAGGAAGAAGGAAGAAGGAAGAAGAGGAGAAGGAAGAAGAGGAGAAAGTTTTTGTTCTAGTCAGCAGAACGGAGTTCTATCGCTAATTAGGGTTTGCTGAAAAAGTCTTATGGGTGAGGGTAGGAGACAGGAGACAACCCACCCCTAACCCCTCCGGTGGAGGGGAAGACAGGAGACAGGATAAATAGGTACTTAGAGCAGGTAGGAGTAAGAATTGTCAATTTGGGATTTTTCTGCCCAACTATGCGCCTAAAATACTAATTTTTTGAGGGTTTTAGACTGAAACAGGTGCACTTTTTAAAGACCCCAAAAAGGCTAAAACCAATATCAGTAAATACTTTTAGATTTAATCAGCAAGCCCTAATGATACCATTTCTAAAAAACTTTTCTACATTTTGTTGAGCAGGAAACCAACCCCTTGCCCCTCCCCCTCCGGTGGAGGGGAAGCAAACATAAGAATAATTAAGATTAATTTAGCTAAAATTAGCAAAAAAGTGATTTTGCCTGTGCTGATTAATTGATAACTGAAGTATTGCCCAAGTATAGCAATAATGCATGGGAATTGGTATTATCCGGAAATGATATAGCATTTCTTAGTTTCATGAAGTACACCTAATCTTTATTTCTTTCCTATTCCCTATTCCCTGTTCCCTGTTCCCTGTTCCCA
>NZ_JAAHHG010000636.1 GCF_010692555.1 Okeania sp. SIO3B5
AGGATTTTGGGTTGACTATCGCAGAAAAATCAAGGGATAATTCTTTCTACTGCCTCCTTTAAATTCCCCATTTCTCCAGTATAGCTGTCTCCTGTCTCCTGTCTCCTACCTCAGCAAAAAGACTTTTTCAGCAAACCCTAATTAATAAATATTATTTCCCTTTTTTCCTTCCTTCTTCCTTCTGCTATCAAAAATCCCCTGCTATAGATTTTTATAGCAAGGGATAAATGCAACTTAAAACCTAAGAAAAATAATTACTCGTTTAACTACGATCAGCTATAGCTACAGGTTCAAAACTAGGTATAACCAAATCATCATTTTGCTTAGTTAACTGATTATACAGTCTTTCAGTATTCGGGAAATTAGCAGCAGGGAGAGTCGGGAAGCGACGATAAGGAACAGTATCCTCCCCAAACATCTCAATATACTCAGCACTATTCACCATAGCGTTGATAAAACCTTTAATTCCCAAAGTTGCCAGAATCTGATTATACTTACGAATCTCAACTTGATTGCGAGGAGCGCGTCCTAAGAAATGTTTAGTACCAAGTTCAATTACCTTAGTATTAGGATAGGGTGTATAAAACTCCTTAACATAAAGTTTAGAACAACCTAAACCTTCAATAAATTCCTTGAGATTGATTTCATCATTCCCTAACTTACTTTCTAAAGAAGAGAACTCACTCTTAACAACGTAAGGATCGATATCGCGTTCAAAAATCTGACGATAAGCAGCAGCAATAATAAATTTCACCTGTTGCTTATCTTGGGTACTTGTCAATTTAAATACCTTAGACTGCTCCCGTTGCTTGTTAACACCTTGACCAACTCGGAACTCAACATCAGGTTCGCTACGAACTTCCTCAGGAGTGCCCAACTCCACAAATCTTGGTGTAACTTCTTTCTGTACAAGTAGATTCTTGTCAGCAATACTACCAACCCTAGTATTTCGCAATGACAAACCACCAGGAGTTAGATAACGCTCATAAGGAATAGTATCTTCTCCAAAAGATTCATTGTATTCTAGGCTATCGATAATCGCATCTACTAGAGCATATAAACCCTTCTTGGCACAAATATCGAAGTAAAAATTAATTTCCTTACGTCCATAAGTTGGACGACCTAACAACCTTCGGTGAATATACTCAATTGCCTTGCAAACATACAAGGAACTCCAGTACGTATTACGGAAAGTATCAGACTTCGCCAAAGCACGAATGAACTCGCGAACAGTAATATCGCCGTTTTCAAGTTTGTTCTCAGAAGATTTCAGGCGTTGACCATCGTAAACATCGCGACCAAATACCTGACGATAAGCAGCGGTGATGATCTTTTGAGTAGAACTTTCAGAGAACTTAATGCTAGCACCGTTGCTGCCTCCAGAGTTACTGAAACCACTACTAACATAACCTCCAGGCAATTGGTCAAGTTTGAAAACTTTTGGACCAAGAGAACCAGGATTTTTAGCTCTTGCACCAGGGTTGCTAATTTGGCTATCAATACCAGCGCCCTGACGAATTAAAATCCGACGAGTATCTTTGCCAAAAGGTGCAGGACGATTTTTGGGACTACGGGTTTCTTTCGGGAAGATTGCCCCAAACTGGATTTCTAATGGATCGTTACCCCTACCATAAACGTGTTGGTCTGGCAAGGGCTGATTGTAGTCCGCAAATAAGGTAACAAATTGAGGTACTTTGCGGAAAGGGGCACTGTAGTTAAACAGATCGATTTGTGGTCCCCAGTTACGACATTCCTGAGCCTCTTGACCTAAACCACGCAGATATGGTACTGTCTCCTCGCCAAAATAATCGGAGTATTCTTGAGAGTCCACTATGGCATCTACCAAGGCTGACAAACCACCTTTGGTAACAATGTTAAAGTATTTGCTGAACTCTTGGGGTGAACTCAAACCCCTACCCAAAAAGTGACGAGCTGCCAATTCCACAACACGACTATTGACAAAACCTTCATAAAACTGTTTCCGGTACAAAGGAGATTTACCCAAACGACGGATAAACTCTTTCATGGAGATTTCGCAATTCTTGACCTGAGATTCCAGGTAGGAAACATTCAGGCTATAAGCTCGGACAATATCCCTCTCAAATACTTGGCGATAAGCAGCTTTAATGACATCCTGTTTCTCAAAGTTAGACAAACCAGGTTTCATCACAAATTTTTGTCGCTTTTCAGCAGCATTAAAGTAAATTTGTGGTAGTGCTAAACCTTGTTGGTCTGAACTTTGACCCTGGCGTTGCTTACTAGAGGGTGTTGAGTTACGGAACTCAGTCAAAAGGACATCAAAGTATTGGGCAACAATTTCCCTTGCTTCCTGGTCTTGAAAATATTTAATCGAAGCTTGTCGCATCTGTTGAATAGCTACAATTGTAGCTGCAGAAGAACAGGCATTCTCAATTATTTCTCTTAAACCACGAACGTTGACTGAGAGAATATTAGGGTCTCCCGCCACAATAGCGTAAGTAGTATAGCGTAAGAACCAGGATAAATCCCGCAAGGATTTGGTCATATTAGCTGGACCATACTTAGACACACTAATTGGCCTAAAACCAGCAGGTACAGGGCCAGCACTACTAGCTGCTAAATTAGTGAACAGCGAGCGTAGACCTTGAAATGGGTTGTTTCCACTCTTGTTCTCTACATAAGTAACAGTACCTAGCTTCATGCCTTCAGAAACTGCTGTTGTTGCAGCCGGAGCAGCACTCATGGCCATTTCTCGGTCATCTGGCTTTTCTAAAAAAGCTAAAGGCGAACCACCAGTAAAAATAGTATTGGCAGCAACAGAAACAATTCTTTCTGAGTTATTAGTCAGTATCTGAGCAATTTCTAAACGCTTTGCTCCTGAACTAAAAAAAGTTGCCAGTTCATCTAATTCTCCTTTTCCCAGAAAGCGGTCTTGTTGTTCCGCTTGAGAAATAGTTAATACTGGTACAGTTTGATATAGTTGCGGACGTGCAACTGAACTTCCACCACTTGCTTTGACAGTCATTCGATTATTATCGCTCCCTATTTGAAGTTTTTACAGCTTCTATTCAGACTGTGAGCTTGAATTTTTATGACATTTCCCAGATACTTTCTTTAGTTAGTAAATATGGGTTTTGCTGAAGTTGCAATGAAAGTTTTCCCTACTGTAAAAGCTGGTTTCCACAAAGTAGAAAATATTTTTTTACTGTCTGTTTTTGTTGACTTTCATTAGCAACTTAATTGATACTTAAGGCGATGCCCCACCTCAAATTTTATGGCTTGTTTAGGAGGCTACTTTCTCTGGTTCCCTCTGGATTATTATTGAAAGCACAATCCCTTTTTATTAACACCATATTTGCTGAATTTCTACAGTTAAACTACTATAGCTTTACATCAAAACTTTTCGTTCAGATGTTTTTCACATCAGCAGATGAAACTTATACCTTATTTTTGCAGACATTCTCACAGAATATCCTTAAAAACTAGGCTGAATTTATATTAAGTATTGCCTAGCCCAATGTACCTGCTTTATTTCTAATCTTGGCTTAGTTATTTAACCTTAAGTTGTGTAACACTAATCAGATAGAAATATTGAGGCAAAAGAAAGTAGGTATTTTTGCTATTTTTATGTTCTAGCTTTTCCTTACTTTGTTTCAAAGGTAAAATATTTTTGGCTAATTACCCGCGTTTGTTAAAAACCTTACAGAATTTTATTTTATAGATTTATGGTCATTTATCTTAGAAAAAATAATAATTTTTGTTAAGTAGGGCTTGCTGAAAAAGTCTTTTGGCAAGGGTAGGAGTCGGAAGCCAGAAGTCAAAAGTTAGAAGTCAGAAGTTAGAAATTTAGAAGTCAAAAGTCAAAAGTCAAAAGTTAGAAGTTAGAAATTTAGAAGTCAAAAGTCAAAAGTTAAAAGTTAGGAGTTAAAAGTCAAAAGTCAAAAGTTAGAAGTTTAGAACTTAGGAGTTATACCAATTCTCTATGAAGTTGTGCTGAATATAAAGATGAGAATAGTCAGTGTAATAAGGTCTGAGCAAAAATTATTAAGTGCATTGTTACAGAGAAATGGTATTAGAAGTCAGAAGTTAGAAAAAATGGGAATTGTAAAGGAGATAGTGGGAAGAATTGTTACTTGATTTTTCTGCTCTTGTCTGCCCAAAATGCTAGTATACATGAGCTTTTTGGACCAATTTGAAGATTCAATTTCATTATGAAGGATAAATTAGATATCAGTTCTGCTGTTGAGGGATTGTACGATACTTTTCCATTTCCCCCAGACCCTTTAGTAGATGAAGCACCACCTGGATATAACTGGCGCTGGAGTTGGCCAGTAGCTTACAGTTTTTGCACTGGTCAAACACCCCAGAAACAAGATATCAAAATTTTAGATGCAGGTTGTGGAACTGGTTCTAGTACAGATTATTTGGTTCATCTTAATCCTCAAGCATCTGTGGTTGGAATTGATTTGAGTAATGGTGCTTTACGAGTGGCCAAAGAACGGTGTAGTCGTTCGGGAGCTTCACGAGTAGAATTTCATCATCTGAGCATATATGATGTAGGCCAAATAGAAGGAGAATTTGACTTTATTAACTGTGTAGGAGTGCTGCATCATTTACCCGATCCTATTAAAGGTATTCAAAATCTGGCTTTGAAGTTAGCTCCTGGTGGAATTATGCACATCTTTGTTTATGCAGAGTTGGGTCGCTGGGAAATTAGACTCATGCAGCAGGCGATCGCTATCCTTCAAGGTAATGAACGTGGCAACTATCAAGATGGGGTGAAAATCGGACGTCAACTTTTTGCTTCTCTACCAGAAAATAACCGTCTTGTCAAATATGAACAAGAAAGATGGGCTTTTGAAAATAAAAGAGATGAGTGTTTTGCAGATATGTATGTCCATCCCCAAGAGATTGATTATAATATCGATACTCTGTTTGAGTTGATAGAAGCATCTGGTTTAGAGTTTCTGGGATTTTCTAATCGTGAATATTGGAATATAGAGAGACTGATCGGAAAATCTTCCGAGTTGCTTGAAAGAGTTGTTGGTTTAGACGAGCAAGAACGTTATCGTTTGATTGAATTATTAGACCCTCAGATTAGTCATTACGAGTTTTTTTTGGGTAGGCCAGTTTTACCCAGGATTGATTTGTCTGACGATAGCCA
>NZ_JAAHHG010000637.1 GCF_010692555.1 Okeania sp. SIO3B5
CCATTTTAAGGTGAGAAAAAAAGAGCATATTCTATATTTCAACCCTGCTTATTGCAGAGGTACTGATAACTGTTAACGCAGTTCCTCCGATCGGAGGCTAACTGATAACTGATAACTGAAATGACCCCTGTTATCTAATTTCCAGATATTTTCTGCATAACTCAAATAGGACTACTATATAATTTATAATGGTCTGATTGTTATCGATGACTAGAGCTAAATCAAACACAGCATCTTGAGTTATCGAATAAAATTCTATTTTTGATAAACAGCAATTTGAGTATGTTTTTTTGCTCAAACTGATGTTTCAGAGCTGACTATTATCAGTAAATCATTTTAATTTTTCAATGACTTAGACTTAGAAAAAAAATTGCAGATTATTCAGGAGGGATATAAAGGTATGGAATCATTTTCAATGATAGATACAGTAGTTAATGAACTCAAACAAGATGCCGATTTAATCAGAATAAAGAAAGTAATTTATTGTGCCTGTGAGGGCAGATGGGAAAATGATGAAGCAAAATTAGAAGAAATTAATTTGAAAGAATTAATAGAAGAATTATATCAAAAAACCGGAAATATAGAAATCTTAGATCATCGCTTATCTAGAATAGTTTCTAAAGTTAATAAAAAAACAGAATATGGTTTATTAGCACAGAAAATTATTGACAGTGTAGGTAAACTATATCCTGAACAAGAAGACATGACAATTATGGAATCTAGCCCTATTTGGGAGTTGCAGGGAGATTCAGGGGAGCAAACTATTACTAAAGAGAAATTAGTAGTAGAAGAATATTATGAAAGAGACCCGGGAAAATTGTTTGATGTCCGGCAAAAAATCATGGAAGGTACTAATCCATTAAAGACAAAAATTCTGATTTTTTCAATCGTAGAACATCAATTTAGTTTTGGGGAAAGAGATTGGTTATTGTTGAAAACAAAAAACTTAGACGGTTTACTCAGGCAAATATTTAGTTTATGCCTATCTATTACAGATTTAGAATCTTCTTTATATAGTACTGCTAATAATTTTGAAGATCCAGATGAATATACTCAAGTAGCCAATGTAATTATCAATGCTTTAAGTACTTGTTATTCAGCAGAAATAATGGTACCTAACAATAGTAAGGCACAGGTTGAAGATTCAGAACAAAAAATCAGCGATGCAAAAAGTGACAGTGCTTTTCAGAAAGATGAAATTACCAGTAGTAAAGATGAAAATTTCACTCAAAAATCATCATCTACAGGTTCATTGATAAATTCTAAAGCAGAAAAAAATTACCAAAGTGATAATCAGCAGGAATTCAAAAATAATACCGATTCGATTGAGCCACAACAAATAGTACCTTCTATTACTATTGCACCAACAATAGTCAGTCAAGGTCAGGAACAAACAGATTCTATAGAAAGAAAAAATATCTTAAATTCAATCAAACAAAAGTTAGAAATAGAGCATGAAATTTCTACATTAGTAAATCAGAGAGTAGATACTGTAATGGATACTGTAGAAAGACAATTTATTTCCTTAGAAGAAACTCTAAATCACCTTTTACAATTTGAGCCAGAAGAACAACGTTTATTATTTAAATATACAGCTTTAGAAAATTTAATTAATAACATACAAAATAAATCCATAAAATTTAAGGAAATCCTCAAACAATTAGAAATAGAAGAAAGAAAAAAACTTAACTCCAGTAATTTTAGTAATACAAACGCCACAGAACAAGAACAAAAAAAAGAAAATGTTGATGAGAATCAACAAAAAGTTCTAGAGTTAGCAACCCAAGGTAATCCAAAAGCAGTAGCATTAATAATTAGTCAATTACTTCAGCAACAAGAAATTAAAGTAATAGCTGGTAGAAGAAATGGTTGGCTACATCTTATCCTAGAATCAGACCGAATCCCAAATCAAGAGATAGTAACTTCATTAGTACAACAAAAAATCGCTAGTTTAAAATCAGAATATTTGAAAAATGTTAAAATTCATGGTAGAAAATTAGGAGATAAATCAGTTGCTTGGACACAAACAATTGAATGCTAAATTTTTTTTATTAGCAGAAAGAAGAAGGAATAAGGAAGAAGTAATAAGGAAGAAGTAATAAGTAATAAGTAAGAAGTAAGAAGTAAGAAGTAAGAAAGAAAAATGTTGCTTTATCTAAGCTTTAAGTTTTTGATATAGCACTACGCAAATAAGTTAGGGCAATAGTTGTAACTGATGAAGTCAAATAATGAGCTGAAATTACTATAGAGTAGAGGCTTTAAATACCTAAAATATCACTTCTAACTTTTGACTTTTAACTTTTGACTTCTACAACTAATCTTCTTCCTTCAAATTAAAATTTTAAACAACGAAAGGAAAATTATAATGAGTAGTGGTGAAATTCTGAGAAGATATGCAGCAGGAGATACTGATTTTCATGGCATCAATCTTAAAGGCGTACAGTTAAATAGAGCAGATTTAATTGGTGCAAATTTCTCTGGAGCAGATCTTCAGGGAGCAGACTTTGTATTAGCCTTCCTTAACCGAGTTAATCTACAACGCGCTAATCTAATTACTGCCAGACTCAGTGGTGCATATCTAACTCAAGCCAATTTGCAATCTGTTAAAATGGCCGATGTCGATCTTCATGGCGCAAACTTACAGAATGCAGACTTTCGGCAGGCCAATCTAGAATTAGCAACTTTAATTGATGCTAATCTGAGTGGGGCAGATATGCGAGGAGTTAATCTACAGGGTGCTGACTTACGTGGTGCTTATATGCGTGGAGCAAATCTCCGCCATGAAAAGCGAGCTTATGCAATAGCTAACCTAAGAGGAGTAAATTTGCGTGGAGCTGATTTGCGTGGTGTTGATTTGACTGGGGCAGATTTAACTAAAGCTGATTTAAGAGGAGCAAACTTAAGTGAAGTTTTACTCAGAGGAGCTAAATTAGCAAAAGCAAACTTAGCTCAAGCAATTTTGGACGGGGCATTTTTAACAGAATCTAATTTGGCAGGAGTTAACTTATCTGGGGCAAGTTTAATTAATGCCAAAGTTGAAAGAGCAGGACTAATGGATACACGATTGAATGAAGCGAACTTAAGAGGGGCAATCATGGCAGACGTAAAATTGGGTAAAGCTGAGTTAATTAAAGCAAATCTAACTCAAGTAAATCTGGTGAGGGCCGATCTGAGTCGAGCGAATTTAACCCAGGCCAATCTCACCAAAGCAGATTTAACTGATGCTTATCTAGCAAAAGCAAATTTCCGTAATTCTAGTTTGAATGACTCAATCTTAACTAGGGTTGAATTAAGTACAGCTAATTTAAGTGGCGCTCAAATGCAGGGTGCTGTAATGCCTAATGGAGATATTCATGGTTAGTTTTTTTTAGGGAGTAGGTTCAATAATTAATAATTAATAATTAATAATTAATAATTAATAATTATTAGGGCTTGCTGATTAAATCTAAAAGCATTGACATATAAAGACTTTAGCCTTTTTTTTGTTCAAAAAAAGTGTGCCTATTTCAGTCTAAAATACTCAAAAAGTTAGTATTTTAGGCGCATAGTTAGGCAGAAAAATCTTGGGACAATTCTTACTCCTACCTGCTCTAAATTCCCCGTTCCTCCTGTCTCCTGTCTCCTACCTTCCCCTCCTGGGCTATCCCTTATAAGGAACTCCTGAAACCCTGTAGATGGGGTGATGGGGTGATGGGGTGATGGGGGGATGGGGAGGAAAAATCCTGTCTGCAGTTCTCAAAAAAATGTATTTTTCAATACACTTTTCTCCCAAAAAAGCCTTAGAGAGGCTTATACATAACTTGTTTGTTTTGTCAAGTTTTATGTTAAGAAAGATGTTTATAAAGCATAGCCCTCCTGGGAGGGGTTAGGGGTGGGTTGTCTCCTACCCTTACCCATAAGACTTTTTCAGCAAACCCTAATTAATAATTATTGCTCTGCTGATTAAATATAAAAGTCTTTACTGATATTGGTTTTAGGCTTTTTAGGTCGTGAAAAAGTACCCCTATTTTCCCCTAAGAATGCTCAAAAATTGAGTATTTGGGTAAGAATTGGGTATACTTGGGCCTGGGATAATTTTTCCTTTGTACGTCTTCTACAACCTCTGATTCCTCTTGAGTTTTCACTACTCCCTACTCCCTACTCCCTACTCCCTGTCGAGGGCAAAAAGACTTTTTCCGCAAACCCTAATTAATAATTACCTCTCCTTGAAAACGGATAGGATTGACTAATCATGAAAATTTTTCTTTATTATCCCCTTAAAAATGGAGGCTTTAAATCACAATTTTTCGGTGAATCATCTAAAATTGAGTAACCATTAATCGCTTATGGGCTATGTCAGATAATTCTGGTTTGCTGATGACCAATAATGCTGCTGCTATTAAGGCCATCAGTAATTATATTTACCAAACGATTGTTTCTATTCAACAACAACATCCAGAATGGATAAATGCAAAGTACAGGAATATTCCTTGGCATTCTTCCAAGAATCAATCTACTTTGATTAATAAGTTGACAAAAGGGCTTTCTTGTGCTGAAACAAAGGAGAATTTACAACTTAAAGTCATAAATTATCTTCAAATTCTTCTGACTCCCGAGTTTATTAATTCCGATCAATATAACCCTTTAATTTCTCAGATAGATAAATTCATTTATCCAGAAAAAAATATCATTTCATCAGACAAAATTACTAATTCTCTGATTCCTGATTTCTCTACAAATGGAACTAAGTTAGTCGAGTCTGGCATAGCAATTTTGTTGTTAGATGTAGAAAATTTACACCTTGATATTGAAACAGAAAAAATTCTTGTAGATATCTGCAATTATCCGATTCAAATTAAGGTTGCTTTTGCTAATTGGCGCAGTATGGGAAAAAAAGATGAAGAATTTCATCAACGTGGTTATCAACTAATTCATGTTCCTCCTGGTAAAGATAGTGCCGATTTGAAAATGGCAACTGTAGGTGCTTCTATTTTTGTCAATTATCCCACGGCAAAGGAAGTTTTAGTTTGTTCTTCTGATCGAGGATTAACTCATCTGGGTACTACTCTTCAATCTCATGGATTAACTGTGTATCAAGTACGGAAATATAAAAACCAAATTACTGTTTTAAATAGTCAAACTGGGGAATCACAAGTG
>NZ_JAAHHG010000638.1 GCF_010692555.1 Okeania sp. SIO3B5
CCCTACCCCCACTCCCCCTACTCCCCCACTCCCCCACTCCCTCACTCCCTACTCCCCCACTCCCCCACTCCCCCACTCCCCTACTCCCCTACTCTAACCCCGTGGATCGACAGGTCGCGCCACTAAAATACCAATAGCACTTTCCACATTCCAAATGTATCTTTCTAAATCGTAAGCAACAGTTACTTTCCCCGCAGGAGAAGCATGAATAATACCAATATTACCATCAGAATTACGATAAACTAAACCAGTATGAGTCACATCTAAACCATTAATTTCTGTTGCTACAGCAACTATATCTCCCGCTTTTAACTGAGAATAAACGCTGCTAATTTTATAGTAAGGAATATAGCTAATTTTCAGCTTACTAATACTATCTTCCATATTCACAATACATTGATAATTAGCATCATTACTAGCAATTTGTGGATACTCCCATCTATTTTTACTCATAAAAAATAATGGCTTCTTAACTCTCTCTCCACCTAATTCAACACCAATATCTTTTATATTGTCGCGCCTCTGATTATCAGCAATCCATTCAGAAAAATAATGTAAACGACTACAATATCCATTCATTTTTCCATTCCAATAACGCTGATTTCTAATATTATTAACAAAAGTCAAATAAGAATAATCTTCTACTGCTATCCCCCTAGCCATTGCCAAAACAGTTTCTACAAATAAGACACAATCAAATCCATCTAAAGTAATAACTAAAGACTCTTGATTCGATTGATCTAATAATCCAGCTTTGTAGGGAGTACCAATAAAATAATCAGCGATCGCCTGCATAATTTCTGCCATCGGACGTTCAGAAAGATTTTGTTTTATAGCATATTCCATCACTGGTTTAAACTGAGGATCTTCGGGAATATTATTCGCTGATGGTTTATTTATTTCTTTGTCACCAACACTTTTATTTAAGTGAACATCAATTACTGGTCTTGTCGGAGGTTGAGAAGGACCAATAGGTGCTTCTTTTAAAATATTTTGCCTTGATAAAGTAGGTGATTTGAATAAATTTTCCTCATCAATATCTAGAGGTTTGAAAGTAGTATCATTAAATTGAATTAGACCAACATCAGATAGTTTTTCAGAAGCAGATAATCCTGGATTAATATTTTGACGTTGGTGGTTTGAAGTATAATATTTTGTCTGGATAAGAGTGGGAACAAAAAACTTTCTCCTTCTACTACTCTTTCTTCTTCTTTCTTTCCCCCTGACTCCTGACTCCTGACTTCCCCTCCTGGGAGGGGGAGGGGCGAGGGGTGGGTTGACTCCTAAATAATTAAGATTAATATCATGCACTAATTCACCAACGCCAATATATTTTTTATTGTCAAATTTTATTTGGCGATTATCCTGATTATTAGTAATATATTTAGTCTGTAGATCGGCACTCTTTTGAGCAGCATTAATCTTATCTACAATAGATAAAAATCCTGTATAGCTGCCAGTAATAGCTACTGTTAAAATAATTAACTTGAATAATTTTCTCATTTTTTGGTAATGACTTTTAGCTATTCAACAATTGATAATGAACAATGAATAATGGATAATTACCGAATAATTAATAATTAATAATTAATAATTAATAATTAAATAATTCAGGTTTAAAGCCTCCCCTTTTAAGTTATCCCTTATAAGGAACTCCTGAAAACCTTGTGGGGAGTAGGGGAGTAGGGGACCCACCCCTCGCCCCTCCCAGGAGGGGAAAAAGGAGAAGGGAGAAAGAATCATAGTAGATAGGAAAAACTACTTAAGTTATCAAAAAAAAATGTATTTTTTAATACACTTTTTCTCTGACAAAAACCTTTTAAAGACTCGTACATAACTTGTCTATTTTGTCAAGTTTTATGTTAAAAAAGATGTTTATAAAGCATAGCCTTTTAAGGGGAAAAAAAAGACAATATTCCTTATATTCAATCCTCTCGGTTTTAACCAGAGGTAATTATCAGTTATCAATTATCAGTTATCAGTTATCAGATATCCTCTGAACTTAAGGAAAATATTTTCTTTTTATTTTCTTAATAAATGAAGATGTCTTAGACCAAATTAAGCAATTATCAATTATCAATTATCCATTATCCATTGATAAGTATGTTATCCTGAATTAAAACCAATGGGCAATGAACGAAGGCAGCTATGCGGAAGTCATTTCAGTTATCAGTTATCAGTTATCAGTACCTCTGCCTGTTTGCGTAGCATGACCTAGGAAAGTATTGGGCTTGAAATGTTGAAATTGATTTTTTCTTGGTCGATTGGATATGGTTAGGTAACCCATCCATCCCTCCACTGCTTTTTCATCCCCTTGTAGAGCGGTAGCTCGCGGCGCAGCCAAGGGGAGGCTTGAGACCTTATTTTTTGGTCAAAATTCCCTCCTGCCTCCTGCCTCCTGCCTCCTGCCTCCTGCCTCCTGCCTCCTGCCTTCTGCCTTCTGCCTTTCCTGACAATTCCTGATGTGAAACCGACACTTTTGAACAATCGCTATCAAATTATACAAGCACTCAGTAGTGGTGGGTTTGGAGAAACCTTTTTAGCTCAAGATACCCAAATGCCTTCTGGTCGCTATTGTGTAATTAAGCAACTTAAAGTAGTTACAAATAATCCCGAAATTTACCAACAGGTATTGCAACGTTTCCAAAGAGAGGCGGCCATTCTAGAAGAATTAGGGGAGACTAATAGCCAAATACCCAAGTTGTATGCTTATTTTAGTGATACAGCAGGTCAGTTTTACCTAGTACAGGAATGGATAGAGGGAGAAACTCTAGGGAAAAGAGTAAAAACTAAAGGCCCAATGACAGATGGTGATGTTCAGAAAATTCTGATTAGTTTACTGTCTGTTATTAATTATATACATAGTAGAAATATTATTCATCGGGATATTAAGCCAGAAAATATTATTTTGCGCCAACAAGATGATTTGCCAGTTTTAATAGATTTTGGGGCAGTAAAAGATTCTATTAGTACAGCTATTAATTCTCAAAATACGACACCTATTTCTATTATGATTGGTACTCCTGGATATATGGCTTTTGAACAAGCAGCGGGACGACCAGTTTATGCTAGTGATTTATATAGTTTAGGGTTAACAGCTATTTTTCTACTAACAGGAAGAGTTCCCCAAGATTTAGACATGGATTTACAAACAGGGAAGATTATTTGGCAAAAATATACGAATAATTTAACTCCTAAATTAGCAGGAATTTTAGACAAGGCAATTCAACCTAATATTAGCGATCGCTTTGCTAAATCTACAGAAATGTTAAGTGCTTTAGAGTCTGATTCAACTCAGGTTTTTAGTAATGAAAAAACTCAGCCATCTTCATCTTTAGTAGTCATCAATAATCCGGACGCAACGACAACTTTAAATTCACCTTTAGACCAAAGTCTAGACCACCCTTCAACTCAATTATCTATTAATCGCAAAACTTGGCAGAAAGCTGCGATTATTAGTGGTGTTATTGGCAGTTGTTTTTTGAGTAGTATTTTGCTCAAAAATGTCTTAAGTAAATCTCCCCAAACCGGCTCAGAAATACCAAAATTTCCCACACCACCTACCACTGAATTAGTAAAATCAATTTCTCAACAACAAGCTGAAGAATTAATCCAGAATTGGTTAAAAGCAAAAAAAGAAATATTTGCTCCTCCATACAATCAAAAACTTGCTGCTGAATTAACCACAGGAAAAGTCTATGATAATATAGTTGCCTCTGATGGAGCGATCGTCTGGTTAAAAGAAAACAATGCTTACTATCAGTATAAGGTGCAAAAAATAGATAGTATTGAATATTTTTCTACTCAAGGAAATCAAGCCACTATTCAAGTTAAAGTTACTGAAGAATATAAATTATTTAAAAATGATAAATTAGACGCTACAAGGTCAGGTTTTGCTCAACTAACAGTTATTTATAACTTGATATTTATTGATGGGAAATGGAAGATAGCTACTTCTGAGATTATTTAAAAAAATATTTCAAGCCCCCTAAATCCCCCAATTTTGGGGGACTTTTAGAAGCAAATTGACTCTTGTTCCCCATCTAATATCATGTCCGGTTGAATACTTATAATTAAGATAGTAGGGGAGCGGGGGAGTAGGGGAGTAGGGGAGTAGGGAAAATAGAAAGATTTACTGTTGAAGCACTCATAATAAGTTTTTTCATCACGCTCTTATCCGGACATGATATAAGCCCCCTAAATACCCTAATTTTTGGGGATTTTTAGAAGCAAATTGACTCTTGTTCCCCCCAAATTTGGGGGGCTAAGGGGGCAAATTTCAGTGTCAAAAAACTTTTCAGATATCCTCTTAGTTTTCAGCTTTTGAACTGTCCTAACATTTTCTTCTACTGCTATCAATCTGGGTAGTCCTGTTCGCGTAATAGTATACAAAGAACGGGGGATGCTTGGCACGGGATCATCTTGCTCCCACCGTCGTACCTCTACAATGTACCACCACCTGAATCTGAACTAATAATATAAACACCTTTTTGCGATCGCAACTGGGAAAATTTCAAAACAATGAGAAACCCCAGGCAGATTAAACTACCTGGGGAACTTCAGTTATCAGTTATCAGTTATCAGTTATCAGTCAAATAATTTTTAAGGAGGTGTAGTGGCGATTCGCGAATCGCCACTACAGATGTTTCCAACTAATCCGCATTAACCCCAGCGGGGGGGGAAATTTCAGTTATCAGTTATCAGTTATCAGTTATCAGTCAAACAATTTTTAAGTAAGGGGATGTAGGGGAAGACCCCTACCCTAAGTTTCCAACTAATCCGCATTAACCCAAGCGGGGGGGGGAAAGTGGTTTTTTGAATACTACGATCACATTTAAGGTTTCCAACTAATCCGCATTAACCCAAGCGGGGGGGAAGGCGTTCAAGAAGCCTTTGGCGATAAGAATCTCAAGTTTCCAACTAATCCGCATTAACCCAAGCGGGGGGGGCTCCAAGCACTGGATATAACCACGCCTTAGGTGGTTATTGTTTCCAACTAATCCGCATTAACCCAAGCGGGGGGGTAGCTTTTGGCTATCTCTTGCCTGGGGATAACTTTTCGTTTCCAACTAATCCGCATTAACCCAACCGGGGGGGATATAAAACAAAATATTTTAGTCAAACCATTTA
>NZ_JAAHHG010000639.1 GCF_010692555.1 Okeania sp. SIO3B5
AGTCAAAATAGTATCAATAATACTGGCATACCATTCTGAAGGGGTAATATCATGGGTGCCAATTTCTGTCATATCAATACTGACACAGGCAATATTTTCCTGTTGTAAACGTTGCATGGTTTTGACCCGCAAGCTAGATTTTCCCATTTGTCGGGAGTTTAATACATAGCAAAATTCTCCATTTTTCAAACCTTGATATAAGTCTTCATCAGCTTGTCTTTTGACATAAGTTGTGGCGTGAAGTGGGAGACTACCACCGATATAATATTCATAGTTATTCATAGTTAATATAATTAAAACTGATATATGATAGACTAGGGCAAGTATGAAAAATTCTAAATATGAGTCTTGTTATATCAAAGGAAATATTAGAAAAAATTGAGATATCGGAAGGGCAACTACAGATAGAAATAGTAGTTATGTTATTTCAGCAGGAACGTTTTACCCTTGCACAAGCTGCTCGTTTTGCTTAAATTAAGTAAGCATTCAGCTATTAGCTGTCAGCTATCAGCAACAAGACTCTCTCTTATGGGACAGTGTTTAAATTAACAACTGACTTTAAGGACAAGGGAGGCAACTTTTGTAGTAAGAAAATTAAATATTGCTTTTATCCTAAACTAAAAGCAATAGCTGAAGTCCGCAGTTCCTCCGGAGGAGGCTAGCTGACGGCTGAATGCTTACTAAATTAACCAGTTAGCATTTCAAAAGTTACTTGCCGATCCTCATATTCCTTTGCATTACCGAATTATTAATTATTAATAATTAATTATTAAATAATTCGCGCCTTGAAGCCTTCCCTTTTAAGGGGAAAAAAGCGGTTGAGGGATGGCGAGATCCCCTCGCCATATCCAATCAACCAAGAGAAGAAATAATATCTCCTGATATTCAATTCCGTAACGGTTTTAACCAGAGGTAATTATCAATTATCCATTATCCATTAATGAAAGCGCGACATAGGAAAATGATAGTAGTCAGTGACACATCAGCTATTAGTAATTTAGCTACAGTTGGGCAACTAGACTTACTTAAAGAAATAGACATCTCCTATAAAGTATTTTAATTGCCCTTATTATTCGTAAAATTCTTTATTCACCCTTGGTATAAGAGCATGAAATAAACAATTTCATCCCACTATTCCCTATTCCCTATTCCCTGATTTATGCAAGAAGTCTAAACATGAACTCGGAAATATTCTCGATATAAACCACACAAAGGCAGAACAGCATTTCCCCGAAATTTAACTAATCCCATACTGCGTAATTTAAACCCTTCAATTGTACCAATTTCCACAGGAGTTTCTGCATTAACAACTTTGGTAATTGCTGTCCGCAAATTTTCATCTTTTTGCAAGTTCAACAAATGTCTATGCAAGTGATTATAATAAGGTCCCTCATCGGTTGGAGCCAGTTCTAAAAGTCGTTCTAAAGTCATTTTTCTGTTAGCAATTTCATAGAGTGCTAGACGTACTAAATAAGGATGCCCTCCTAATATTTCCATTAGTCTTTCTATTTGTTCATTAGACCAGATTAAGCCATGTCTTTGTACTAAATCTTTTACCTGTTCTAAGTTAAATTCTGGTAACTCAATTCCTAACCCCACATTGAAAGGAGATTGATGAATATTCAGAGGAATATAAACCTCCTTAGAGTGAACAATTATTAATCGTAATCTTTGCCAATCAGGATGATTTTTACCTTGTTCTTGCCAAGCTCTTAATAAGGAAAAAAATTGTGTTGCTAAATCAGGATTTTGGAAAACTTGATCGACTTCATCTAACCCTAAAACTATCGGTTTATTAATTTCAGTTAACAGATATTTCTCAAAATATTTAGTGCATCGCTTTTTGACTCCTAAAACTTTTTTCCAATATTTCTCTAACTTTTCCTCTAAATCCAATTCATCACTAACATTCGCACAAAACCACTGCAAGAATTGGTCTAAATTTTCTAGAAATTCTGCATCTATAGTTCGAAAATCTAAATAAACTGTCCGACAACCTTGCTGACTAGCATAATCTAAAATTCGTGACAATAAAGAACTTTTTCCCATTTGTCGAGGAGCTTTAATTCTAATTAAAGCATTGAGTTTGACAATGGCTTGAAAACATTCTGATTCAATAGGCGATCGCTCGATATAAAAGTGAGAACTTAAAGGAACTTGACCTGAAGGTGTTTCTAATTGTTGTTCGGAATCCTGAACAATATTATCACTACTAATATTACTAATAATTGGAGGGTCTATTTTAATAGTTTCTGCCTGTTCTTGCTGATGTATTAATGATTCTAAGTTTTGTCTGACATTCAATAATTCTTCCAAAGCAACTTTAGCATCTGAGTAGCGTTGATGCCAGTTAACTTTTACCATTTTTATTAATATATTGGACAGGTCATTATTAATACCAGAAAGTAGAGTTTCACATTCTATTTCTCCAGAAGTATTATGGGGAAAATGTTGAGGATATTGTTTGACTAAAGCTTGAATAGCAGTTACTCCAACTGAATAGATATCGCTAGCAAATTGAGGTCTACCTTGTAGTTGTTCCACAGGTATATAACCAGGAGTTCCAATAGTAATAGTGCTAGTAGGTTGCCCATCATCACCAACTACTATTGTCCTGACTTCTTTCACAGCTCCAAAGTCAATTAATACTAATTTTCTATCACTTTTGCGCCTCATAATATTGCCAGGCTTAATATCGCGATGAATCACATTATTATCGTGAACAAAAATTAGTAACTCCAGAATTTCTGCTAAAAATTCTATGACCTTAGATTCACTCAAACCGTGATTTATTTCTTTAGTTAAGTCTTCACCTTCTATAAGTTCTTGAACTAGATAAAATTCATGGTCATATTCAAAATAAGCATATAAAGTTGGGATTTGAGGATGGCTACTTAATTTATTTAAAGTTCGGCCTTCTTGCTCAAATAGCCTCTGAACTTCTAAACTTTTTTGTGTCGGTTTTAGCCTCTTAACAACACATTTTGGCTTAGGGATTTCCGGTATATCTAAATCTTCTGCAAGATAAGTTTCACCAAATCCACCACCTATGCCTAATTTTTCAATAATTTGATAACGTTGACGTAGAATTTTTCCTATAAGAAAATTTTTTTCAGACATGAGTAACTAATACTTTTATAGCAGGGAACAGGGAACAGGGAATAGGGAACAGTAGGAAAAGCATTTCTCTGTCTAAGGTTCATCAGCAGTCTATGTCCTAACCAGCTCATTCTTTGCTTTATCAAAATTTTAATTATTTCAAGAAGACAGAGGGAATACAGCAGAAACCTTCTGCCTTCTGCCCTCTGCCTTCCCCCGATCGGTAAATTACTTTTAGAAAAAATATACTTAAAACGAGTAATTGTATCCATCTTGTCTATGGACAGATTGGATATGTTTTCGAGATACAGACAAAATTTTATCCCCATCTCGGATATCAAAGTTGCCTCTGTTTCTCACAGTTTTAATCCTCACTCCTTTTAAACCAGCATTTTTGCCTTTGACTACATTGATAATATCCGTTCTTAGAAACCTATGATTATCTATATAAATCTATGATTTTCTATAAATAATCTGTTCTATTCTTGCTTCAACCTGGCAACGTCGGCGCCTGTCCAGTCCACAAGCTGATACGGACGAATTGCCTGCCATAGCTAGATTTAAGCTAGCATTTCCTACGGAATGCTGCGCAAACAAATCTCGTTCACGCTAGCGTTGCGGAGCAATCGCAACTGAAACCACAGTGTTTACAATCGAAAACCCTCTCTGACAAAGACAGAGACTCTTTAACCTGACCACAATTAGAGCAAGTTTTAGAGCTAGGAAACCATCTATCAACGATGATTAACTCAGCAACCTAATAACTCACACTTGTACCCTAGTTGTCTTCTGAATTCGTAAAAACCCATATCGGCGACAGCTTTAGCTAACTTATGATTAGCCATCATACCTGATACATTTAAGTCTTCTATTACTATCTGGCTGTGGTTTTTAGTCAAATAAGTAGTCAGTTTATGCAATGTATCTTTCCTGATATTAGCTATCCTGTTGTACAGCCTGGCTATCTTGAGTTGAGCTTTTTTCCAATTAGATGAAAACTTAGTTTTATGTCGGTTCAGATATTGCAACCGAGAAAGTTTTGCTTCTAACTTTCTATAAGACTTAGCACCAACAAAAATCTCACCAGTGGATAAGGTGGCTAAAGACCTCGCCATGGCTGGTTTGCATGGTGCTAGGGGCTTTTTCTTCCCATCAAGTACGAATACATAATTAGTTGAATTGGACATTATTGCGTCCTCCTACTCTCGTGTTAAGTTGGCCTTTCCCAGTTATTTAGGCTTTTTACGTTCGGCACACTAACTTTTCAAATCTCTTTGTCTGTTTAATGCCGAACAATAGAGGTTGAAACTGGCGGAGCATCCCGACGTATTGTGACTCAAATAACGTTTACTTGAACAAAGTGGGCTGGACTAACCATTTAAACACAAATAAGGGTTTTAGTCAGATTTGTGGTTAGTTTTTTACTCTCACATCAATCACACTAGCATTAAAATTATAATCCGCACCCTCCAACTCAATTGTCATACCAATTTTTATTTTAATATTTCCCAATACAGGACCATCATCAGTCACTCTACCTTTACCTTCCAATGTTAACAAAAGATTCCGACTAAAAAGTTCTTTATCTCTAGGATCGGGTAAAGCTTTGACCGAGCCATCGGGCTGAGGAACTGCCACTTTTCGAGTCAAAAATTCCACAGATTTTAGATCAACTTTTCCATAAGGTTGATTTCTAATAATTAATTGAGTTTTTTCTCCTTCCCTTAATAATTTTTCAGGGTTGCGCCCTTTTAAACCTAAAGCAATAGCATCTACTTCCATTGGTTTAGTAATAATATTACCCACTTGAGCAACAGAAGTTTTATTAGTACCAGGAAAGATAAATATTCCTAGTAATACCATTAAAATTATTAACACAGCGCCCACATCTAAGACACTGACTTTACCAAATAATCGTCCTTGAGAATCCAGAATTTTCATAATTTCATCAACTAATAATTACAAGTGATATTGGGTATCATTTATTGCCATTCTTTTGTCGGTAACCAGGATGA
>NZ_JAAHHG010000064.1 GCF_010692555.1 Okeania sp. SIO3B5
TCATCAGGTCATAGCAGAATGGCTTCAACAAATTGGTCTAGAACTCAACCAGTGTAAAACCCGAATAGCCCACACCCTTGAATCATACAGAGGAGAGGAAAAAGGCTTTGACTTCCTGGGATTTCATATATACCAATATAAAGCAGGTAAATGTCGTTCAGGAAAAGATACAAAAGGCGATTTGCTCTTGTTCAAAACCCAAATCTCCCCCTCAAAGAAAGCCCAGAAAAGGCACTACGCCAAAATAGCTGAAGTAATAGAAAAACATAGAGGGAAATCCCAGGTAACGTTAATCAAAAACCATTACCCTATCATCAAAGGATGGTGTAATTACTTCAAGCCATACCAATGTAGTAAAGTGTTCTCCAAAATGGATTACCTCATATTCTGGAAACTCTGGAAATGGGGGAAACACAGACACCGGAACAAAGGGAAAAAATGGATTAGGCAGAAATACTGGCACACAATCAAAGGGGATAATTGGGTGTTCTCCACAAGAGAATATTCAAATCCATATCACCTGATTAAACACTCAACCGTATCCACTAATATTGGGTACATAAAAGTCAAAGGTGAATCATCCCCTTACAATGGCGACTTAATATATTGGAGTTCCCGAATGGGCAAAAACCCCCTAGTTTCAAAGAGAATGGCAACATTACTCAAAAGACAAAAGGGAATATGCCCATACTGTGGATTACATTTCAAAGATGGAGTAAATATCGAACTTGACCATATCATTCCTAAGTCGTCAGGCGGTTTGGATGAATATCAAAACTGGCAATTACTCCATCGGCATTGTCACGATAGTAAGACTTCCATTGATGGAAGTTATGGCACAAAATCTGACTGTAATAGAGTCAAGCCCAAACCACTGTTTGATATTCCAAAGAATTATCAATGGATAGAAGATATGCTGGTGGTGACGTAGACTTGACAAGTCCCGTTTCATTGAGGAGCCGTATGATGCGAAGCGCGACGTGCAAAGTCGCTGTTGATGAATAGAGAGCCGACTCTCTCTGGGGTACTTCTGTCCAGTTCCCCTATAAAAGACTCTACAGAGTCCGGTCACGGCGGGAGTAAGTAATGAAACCGTTGGAGTGCAGACCATAAAAGCGTCTAAGCTGATAGCCTAAACTGGTAGTGATGCGAGGGGAAGAATTGGAAGGGTTAACGATAAGTGAACTGTTAATCTAGCTCCGTGATATACGGAAAGGTGAAATTAGGCTGAAACACCTTAACCAAAATGGTAAGTAGCAAGGTTGTTGAAAGTTTCGTGGTTCAACAAAGAAGTCCAAACGCTACCGGAGTATGAACAGAACCCTAACCAATTCGCAAGTCATCAACGGCGAAACACGATAAGTCCAATAGACTCTTTGTTGTTTCACAGCAAAGTAAGCCCAGAGCAATCAAAGCCGAATGTCTAGGGGATAAAGGAAGTCAGAAAAAGCGAACGCCCCTGTGTAATGCAGAGGATAAGGGTTGAGGAATTGTTCCAACATCACACCGCCTGAAAATGGCAGCCCAATTCTGACAGGTCTTAAACGATAAACACATTTCAAAGAAACCCAACTGAGTTAAAAGATGGAAACCATAACGGTTATCGGAGACAAAGGACATCTTCAAGACTGGCAACAGATTAACTGGAAACCAGTGATGAAGAACGTTAGGAATCTAAGGAAGCGAATTTATCGTGCTACACAGAACGGTCAGTGGAATCAGGTCAGAAGCCTGACAAAACTGATGTTAAGGAGCTACAACAACCTACTTTGGTCTGTGCGAAAAATCACCCAACTAAATCTGGGAAAACGAACACCTGGTGTAGATAAGGAGGTGGCATTAACACCAGAACAACGGGTCAAACTTATCCATGAAATGGGACAACAGACTTTGTGGAAAGTAAAACCGACCAAACGGGTCTATATCCCAAAAGCCAACGGTAAGCAAAGACCATTAGGCATACCCACTATCAAAGATAGAGTCGCACAAACCATCGTCAAAAACGCCCTAGAACCCATCTGGGAAGCCCAATTCGAGCCAAACAGCTTCGGGTTTCGAGCTGGAAGAAGTTGCCACGATGCCATAGAACAATGTTTCTTACGCCTACAAGGTAACAGAGACACATGGGTATTAGATGCCGACATCTGCGGATTCTTCGACAACATTTCCCACCAAGTTATTCTCAATTCCATCAGGAATTTCCCCGCCCGCAACCTCATCAAACAATGGCTAAAGGCAGGATACTTGGATAAAGGACAACACCACGACACTCCCAGCGGTACACCACAAGGAGGCACGATTAGCCCTCTTTTAGCAAATATTGGACTACATGGCCTGGAAAACTTCCTCAACCAATTCCAGAAGAAGAAAGGCAATTACAAATCCAATCGATATGGCTTCATTCGGTACGCGGATGATTTCGTTGTAACCGCTACCTGTCGAAAAGACCTTGAAGAAATCCTACCCCAAATTGAAGAATGGCTAGCACAAAAGGGACTACAACTGAATAGAGAAAAAACCCGCATCGTACATATAAGCGATGGATTCAACTTCCTAGGGTTTAATCTCAGACAATATCAAGGCAAGCTTGTGATCAAACCGCAAAAGCAAAAAGTTCTAGAATTCCTACAATCAATTAGGGATTGGCTCTCGACTAACCGGGCGGTCGAACAGAAAATTGTCATTGAACAACTCAACCCTAAACTTCGCGGCTTTGGGAACTATTATCGTCATGCAGTCAGCAAAGAAGTGTTCAATTATATACGTTCAGAAGTGTGGATAGCACTTTGGAGATGGGCCAAAAGACGACACCCTAATCAGGGAAAAAGGTGGATTGCTAACCGATACTTTCAAATTCGAGGCAAAGGATGGGAATTTGCTTGTCAGGTCAAAGACCGAAAAGGAGTTTCAAAAGAAATTATCCTATTTAATATTGCAAGTATCCCCATTGAACGCCATATTAAAGTCAAAGGAACCGCATCCCCGGACGACCCCAACCTACAAGAATATTGGGCAAAAAGAGCCATTAAATCTGGCAAAACCATCTGGGATAAAGGGTCTAAATATTACAAAATCGCCCAAAACCAGAACTGGAAATGCCCAATTTGTGGGGAAAAACTAAATAAGGTCGAAGCTCTAGAAACTCACCACATCATAGCTCTGGCGAAAGGTGGTACAGAGGATATTGACAATCTTCAACACCTACACAAAATTTGCCATAAAACCATACACAGTGGTAGACGTTCTGTTAAAGCGGAGGCTTGAGCCGGATGATGGGAAGAGTGTCAAGTCCGGTTCTCAGGGGAGGGAGATACGGTGACGTATGCTCTCTTACCCGACAGTATCAAGTACGGTTTTGGAGAGCAGCGGTTCTCGTGAGGGAGTCGCTGACTTTAATCTATAATGGTGCAAAAAATATAGCTGCTTTGGGGTTGAGTGTAAACCAGCCTGGAGGTCCCTGGTTATCCTGTGAAGTTAGCAGTCTTGATTTCGTGCCAAGACAGCCGATTATATGGGATATACTGGAGGGCTACGAAAAGCCCGCATCATAATCTCTGATTTGATGCCGGGTAGTTTACATAATGTAATAACAATCAGGAAATGGTTTTAAGTTGCAATTTGTTCAACAAAATATTGTAAGCTTGGCTGTAGTCGCAGACTAACAGCAATTGTTTTTCGTCTGCACATAATTCAAAAACACCAAACGTAAATTAATAAAAAACACTCAATCTATTCATGGCTCAAGCAGAAGGAACACCAGATGTACCCGATATGGGACGTCGCCAATTTATGAATCTTCTCACCTTTGGTACTGTAACCGGGGTCGCTCTAGGAGCGCTCTATCCAGTAGTTAACTACTTTATTCCTCCATCCAGTGGTGGTACAGGTGGTGGGGTGACAGCCAAAGATGCCCTTGGTAACGATATTATCGTTAGTGACTTTGTGGCCAATCACAATCCTGGAGAAAGAACTCTGGCACAAGGTCTCAAGGGAGACCCTACCTATGTAGTTATTGAAGAAGACCAAACTTTGGCCAACTATGGCTTAAATGCAGTTTGTACTCATTTAGGTTGTGTAGTCCCTTGGAATGGTAGTGAAAATAAATTTATCTGTCCCTGCCATGGCTCTCAGTACAACAGTACAGGTAAAGTAGTTAGGGGGCCAGCACCTTTGTCTTTGGCATTAGTCCATGCCAATGTTAGTGATGATAAACTGGTCTTTACTCAGTGGGAAGAAACAGACTTCCGCACCGGAGAAGACCCTTGGTGGACTTAAAGAAGCGGTCAACACTCAGCACTCAGCAATTAGATTAGTAAGCTCGTTTTTTTGACCTTGAGAAGAGGAATTTTAACCCCGACTCAACCATCCAGCGTAATAGTTGCTGGGAATTTTTAACCCAGAGTTGCTAAAAGTTGATAGCTTTTTGCAAAGCATTCCGCAGGAAATGCTAAAAGCTGATAGCTAGTGAAGAGATTTTTGATTGGTCAGCAATCAGTAAATCCAAAATATTTATTTGTAAAAGTTTTTGATTTTGAGAGAAGACAGAACAACTGATGTCAAAAGTAGACCGAGCGGCAATGTTGGGTAGTATGAATAAGGCGATCGCCAAGATGATGGTAGTCGCGATCGCAACTATAGCCCTATTCCTCACTAATGATATAGTCCATCCCCAGGCAGCAAATGCCTATCCATTCTGGGCACAGGAAACTGCTCCAGCAACTCCTAGAGAAGCTACAGGCAGAATTGTTTGTGCTAATTGTCACCTTGGTGCTAAACCTACGGAAATAGAAGTACCTCAGTCTGTACTACCAGATACAGTATTTAAGGCTGTTGTAAATGTTCCTTATGATACTGAGGTTCAACAAGTCTTGGGTGATGGTAGCAAAGGTGGCTTAAATGTAGGTGCTGTATTGATGTTGCCTGAAGGCTTCAAAATTGCACCTGAAGATAGAATACCTGAAGAATGGGAAGAGGAAGTTTCTGGTCTTTACTTCCAACCCTATGCTGAAGACCAAGAAAACGTTATTTTAGTTGGGCCAATACCTGGAGAAGAATATCAAGAGATTGTTTTTCCTGTTTTATCTCCAGATCCTGCCACTGATAAATCTATCCACTTTGGTAAATATGCTATTCATGTAGGCGGAAACCGAGGTCGTGGTCAGGTTTATCCTGCTGGTAATAAGAGCAATAATACTGTTTACAACATCTCTGCTAGTGGTAAGATTACTGATATTACTTTTGAAGAGTATGTAGGTAATAATATTACTATTGCAACTACTGATGGTGAGACTATTGTGGATACAGTGCCTCCAGGTCCCGAACTTTTAGTTGGTGTAGGAGATACTGTTGAAGCAGGTCAAGTTATTACAAATGACCCTAATGTCGGTGGTTTTGGTCAAACAGATATTGAAATTGTGCTGCAAGATGCAAATCGAGTTAAATGGTTGATGGCATTCTTTGCTCTCGTCATGTTAGCTCAGATTCTGTTAGTTCTGAAGAAGAAACAAGTCGAGAAAGTTCAAGCTGCTGAAATGAATTTTTAGCTAAACCGTCGAGAAGCCTCAGACCATAATTTTCAAGAGAAGTGTGAGATGAATCGGCGGTAAATGAATGGGACGTTTAGTCCCATTCATTTGCAAATTCTATGTTATAGTTAGGATCAAGCTGGAAATAAGAGTTAACAACCACCAGTGATGAACCATAAAAATCAAATAGGATATGAGGTTGTATGCCAAAAATCCTAGTAACCTGTTGAGAGCGTAAAATCTTATTGCGGAACTAGGTGCGTAGTTTTTCGCTCTGCAAAAAGGGCGGCGGGGCATCCCGTCCTTAAAGCTCGTGGAGTCGGATGCAATGGCAGGACTGTGAAGCGAGAAGCCCATACTATACCGAATGGTTAGTGTGGGAGTATGTCACGTAGACTGAGTTATTTCGCTGAATAATTACTAATGAGGAGTAAAGCATTAGGAGTGAGGGATAAAACTTCATTTCTAAACCTTTACTCCTTATCATATTTTTATAGATAGCAGTCATATCATGTCCGCTTGAATACTTAGGGTTTGCCCTCATAAAGCTAAAAATCAGGATAGCTTACGGTAATAGAGCTTTTTATATTCAATTTATCTCCGAGTTATTAGCTAGTTTTGCATCAATTTACTGAAATTTTCTGCTGAAATTCAAGAAAATTTCTTCACATCAAATGGCCGAAACCGTTGCTTGTTTCCCTCATCTCCGCGTCCCCAGGTCTCCGCGTCCCCGTGTCCTACCCCCACCAACCAATTTTTTCAGCAGACCCTACTTATTCTTTGATGGAAGGAAGGCAGAGGGCAGAAGCTTTTCTTCCCATTGTGATTTAATTGTATACACGCTCCGATGCTACCGGACATGGTATCGTACCAAATCCGTTTAATTTGGCATAAAAAAATATTCTATTTTCAGTGATTGCCGAATCTTTTTAGGTCATTAATTATTAATGTAGTGTTTAAATATCTCAGTGTATATTACTATCCCACATTCCGCATTACAAGATGTAGTTTTTATAATAAACATTCAAAGTTTTGGCTAACAATAATTATGGAGATTATAAATGTAGGGGTTCCTCCTATTGTTACTGATGGCGGTGATGATGATTCACTTAAGGATGACGATACTTCTATACAACATATAGAGGCAATTTATCGCTTCCAACTTATATCATGTCCGGTTGAACAGTGATAAATAAATAACTACGGAGGAGTCAGTCCTCAGTCCTCAGGAGTCAGGAGTAAAGAGGGAAGAAAGAAGAAGAACTGGAGTTGAAGGAGAAAGTTTTTTTATAACTAATTATCCGGACATGATATTAATGATAATATCTCTGTTACTCCTGGTTTATTTGTGATTACTAATCCGAATCACGATGATTCTAATGATACTATTTGGGTGACAACATTACGGACTACTTTTAGGTTTTAACTGGAATGGAGTGAGGGAGTAGGGGAGTGGGGGAGTGGGGGAGTGGGGGAGAAGTAAACATAAGAATAATTAATAGGCTACTGGCTAATAATACCAAATCTCAAAAAGTTTGCTATATATCTTTGTAATGGGGAGGTAGGGAGTAGTGAGATAGTAATCAAACATAGCATTACTTTACTATTCAGAAATGGTATAATTAGGGCTTGCTGAATCAAGTATTTTGCTAGGGGTAGGAGTCAGGAGTCAGGATAAACAGGGAATTTAGAGGAGGTAGAAGTAAGAATTGTCCCTCAATTTTTTTGTCCTTGATTTGCCCAAAATGCTAACTTTATTAATCATGGAATATATTGATCTCAACGTAGCTTTTCGGTAAGTTGCTCTAAACTAGAATAATTGTTGCGCCCAGATTTTTTTGCCTGGTACAACGCTCGATCAGCACTCCGAAGTAAAGTACCACTATCTAAACCATCATCAGGGTACACTGCTATTCCGATGCTAACTGTGGCATGAATACGATGGCCTTCCAGAATAAATTCAGGTTGCAGAGCTGTAACTAATCTATGAGCAATCTCTCCTGCATCCTTTCGAGAGCGAATTTGGGGTAAGACAATCGCAAATTCATCTCCTCCCCAGCGCGCAATCAAATCAACTTCCCTGAGACAACTGACAAGGCGCTGAATCACACCCTGTAACAATAGGTCTCCTACTGAGTGACCGAATGTATCATTAACTTCCTTAAATCGGTCTAAATCAAGAAACATCATTGCCATGATTTCTGAGTTATAAGCTGCATAGGTTAGGGCTTCGGAAAGTTTCTGATCGAATAAAGCTCGATTTGGGAGGTTAGTGAGAGGATCGTGCAATGCTTGATATTTGAATGCTTCTTCTGTTTGCTTTTCCTGAGTTACATCTCGAAAACTCCAAACCTGACCAACAATTTTACCTGCCAACTGTTGAGGCTGTAAATAATACTCAATCACATTACCATTTTTTAATCTTAATAAATCCCGTTTTTTGATATTCTCTTGCATAAGTAATGCTTTAAAGGCGATCGCATCTGCTTCTATTAATGGTTCTAAAATCAAATCAACTAACTTTTGGCTATCATCCGTTGAGGTTGAGGCAGGCAAATTCCAAATTGCAGCAAACTTTTGATTAAAACTGACCACTTTTCCCGCAAAGTCCAAAACCAGAACTCCATCAATTGTTGCTTCTAAACTCGCTAATAGTAATGATAAAGAGCTTTCTAACTTGGCATTAATTTCCTTAAGTAGCTGATTTTGAGAAGCAAGTCGTTGTTCTTGCTCAAAGCTTCGCAAAGCTTCAGCAACTGTAAGAATTAAATCGGTTTCATCCCAAGGTTTACGGATATAACGGTACAAAGCAGCAGCATTAACAACATTCCCTACTGAATCAGCATCAGCTTGCCCAGTCAGCATAATTTTTAACATTTTGGGATAAAGCTTGTGGAGTTGAATTAACAATGTATCCCCTTCCATTCCTTGCATCCGTTGATCGGAAATCACTAGAGGAATTTCTAAACCTTCTGCTGTCAATTCTACACAGAGTGAAAGTGCTTCTGCACCACTATTGGCTAACTCAATTTCATAGTCTTTGCCAAAATAACGCTTGAGTTGTTGTCCCAAAGTTGTAAGTATTGTCCACTCATCGTCAACACAAATAATTGCTGCTTTCATTTTATAAAGCTTTTGTGGGTCTTTATTTTTATTTTAAGGGCCTGATACCTTTTGCTACACAATATGCTATACTTATTACCGATTTAAAGCTGTACTAATAATTTGCTGCAATTGTTCTTCTGTCCAGGGTTTGTAGAGGCAAGCATAAAGATTGGCTTGTTGTCTAGCTCGCTCAATGGCAGCTTCATCAGCTTGTCCGGTCAGCATCACGGTCACTACGTTTGGAAAACGTTGATGGACCTGGGTTAAAAACACATCACCTTTGACATTAGGCATCAGCCAGTCAGAAACAATGGCCAGAATTTTAATGTCTTCCTCTTCTAGCTCATCAATAACAATCCAGGCTTCTTCAGCACTTTGAGCAACCTCATAAATATACTTATTGCCGAAGCAACGTTGTAGTTGTTCCTTGAGAACCTTGAGAATAGGCATTTCATCATCTACACAAAGAATAGCTGTATCACACATATTTAATCTTGCTCCACAGATTAAAAAGTTAAGGAGAACCAGTAGGCAACTCTATACAAAATAAAGTATATCCTGGTTTACTGTCCACTGTAATCTTTCCTTGATGTTTGTTAATTATTTTCTGACAAATGTGGAGTCCCAAACCACTTCCTTCACCTGCTGACTTGGTAGTGAAAAAGGCATCAAATATTTTGGACTGCACTTCTGCTGGTATCCCTGTTCCGGTGTCCTGAATACTCACCTGAATGCCATTTTCCTGTTTACGAGTGGCAATTGTCAGTGTTCCTCCAGATTCCATGGCTTGAATGGCATTGTGTACTAGATTTGTCCACACCTGAATCAGTTCGTCGTCATATCCCCAAATCTCCGGAATATAACCATAGTCTCTTACCAGATTGATATTACGTTTGAGTTGATTATGGTAGATTTCTAATACAGTTTCTAGACCATTAACTACTTGTACCAACTGCTTCTTTCCAGAAGGCTGAAAACGAGCATAGCTTTTGAGGGCAAAAATGGTCTTGGAACAGCGTTCAACGGCACGGAGGATAATCTGATTGTTCAAACAGGAGGAGGCTAAGTTATAGGCAAATTCAATGGCCCATTCTCCCTGTTCAGTCTTGAGTATAGGTAGCCAAAGCTCGGGAGTTTCAGGAACTCCCATGTCTGCTAGGAGGTCTGCAATATATCGAGAATTTGTAATGTCATGTTCTCGAAGTTTAGCTGCTATTCTACGCTTGAGGGCGCGAGTTTCTTGAGAGGCAATAGAAGATTTGCTTGAGAGTGCCTGATCGATGAGTTCAAACAGATTGTTTTCTTCTTCACCACTGAGATTTTGGTGTAAATGGGGGAGTTGATGAAGGAATTCTTTTAAAGCTTTATCGGTATTGTTTGCTGAGGCTTGAATTGCACCGAGGGGGTTATTGATTTCATGGGCAATTCCGGCAATTAGTTGTCCTAAAGCTGCCATTTTTTCTTGTTGAATTAATTTATCTTGAGTGTGATTTAATTCTTTGAGGGTATTACTGAGTTGCTGCATTTGTTGATTCAGTTGACGATCGCGGGCATCAAGCTGCTTTGCCATTTTATTGAATTCCTCTGCTAACTCCCCAATTTCATCTTCTGTATCAACTGGAATAAGAGTAGTTAAGTTGCCATGAGCTAATTGTTTGGTTGCTTGAGTTAGGTTGTGAATGCGATGACTCAACCTATGGGTTACATGGAACCCTGCAATGATTACTCCAGCAAACAGAAGACCTCCTAGTAAACCAAAACATCCAACAATCAACCACAACTGTTGCTGTGCCTTCTCTGTTTCTTCGGCAGATTTAAGTACAGCAATTTTGAGTGTCTCCCGATCAAGACTAGGAAGTTCAACTACTTTACTCATGTAAGTTTTGCCTGCTATTTCTATTCGACTAGGTGGGGTATTGGGTGGGGGAAATTTCCATAGTTGAGAGCTGTCTAGGGAGAGGGTAGAGGCAGTTACTTGATCGCCTCGGTAGGCAATGAGAATCATGGATGTTAAGCCGCGAATTTGCCGGAGGAGGGCATCATCTATGGCAACTGCTGTAATTAAAGTTCCTAGGATTTTTTCAGAGGATTTGATTGAGATGAAACTAGCTAGGGTAGGTGGAGCTGAATTTTCTGCTAGAAGAATGTCTGATACCTCTATCCCGGTTTGACTGATGGAGGCGATCGTGGCATCCTCAAATTTAACTTTATCTAAGGATCGCTGGTGGGAAGAAATTAGGGACTGATTATTTGTATCAACTATTCTAATCAAATCCAATTCTAAAGATGATTGGATCGGTAACATTGTCCGAAGTAATAAGGTGCGATCGTCTGCAGCTACCGCTTGAATCACACTATTTTCTTGACTAATCCAGCGAGTCTTCAAACTAAGCAATCTTTGCTTTTGCTGCAAATCTTGTTGGAACAAGATAGCCAGGTCTTTTGTCTCCTGGCGCATCGTCCGCTCTAAGCTATTTTTAGCATAATAACCAAATGCTAATGTTCCAGCTGTCCAGAGGGTGAGGAAGACAATCAAGATGGGAGATAATAGCTTGATCGAAACGGGTAGTCTTTCATAATTGTTATAGATTCTCATTTTCTTTCCGGTTATTTTGCTTGAGTGATAGAAGCAAAGCCAGATTTTTCTAAAGCACTGGCTCCGGACTGGCTCAAAATATAATTCACAAATGCTTGAGTAGCATCTGAAACATCTCTACTCCAGACAATTCCAATTGTACGTGCCATTGGATATTTACCTGTCTTCAAGTTTTCTGGTGTGGGTACTATCCCATTCAGCTTGAGACGGTTTACAGGTAAGTTGTGAGAAATGGCGTAAGCTAAGGAAAATGTACCAATGCTGTTAGGGGTGTTTTCCAGGGTTTCGATTAGTTCACCTTCCTTACGAAGCACAATGGCGTTTGGGGAACTTGGCAAATCTTGACCGAGATAATGTTCCCGCAGAAGTCGTTTAGCAGATTCATCTTCTGGGCGATCGAGTAACAGTATCTCAGCATCAGGTCCTCCTAATTGCTTCCAATTAGTCAAACTACCACTGTAAATAGCTTTGAGCTGCTTGGTAGTGAGGTTTGTTACTCCTGTTACGCTAGGGTGTATGGCCACTACTAGAGCATCTTTAGCTACTTTACGGAAGTTCAAGGCATCATCGTTTTCTTCGGGTTTTATCTCTCTGGAAATGCTTCCCATATCTATTAGTCCTTGTTTCACTCCCGCAATTATATTTTCGGTTTGACCTGGTTGTAATACGGTAATTTGTCCAGTTTTGGAGGTGGATTCGTAAGCAGTTTTTAAGGTGTGCAGAAAATCAACTGTACTGCTTGAACCTCCTGTTTTGATTGGAGCAGTTTCAGCATTATTTGTGAGAGTTGTCGCAGTTGGAGCTGGAGAGGTGGTAGTTTGAGTCGAACAACTGGAGGTTCCTACAAGGGCGATCGCTCCCAGCATCAAAATAATCAAATTATGTCTCAAATGATTTTGCATTATCATAATAATTAAGCTTGGTAGGCAAAATTTTTTGTATAATTATTAGTGCAGGATGGCAGAAATAACTAAACAGTTACAAAATCCTAAAAGCCTTACAAATCAATACTTTTGAATGCATGACTTTTGAATGCATGACTTGATAACTTCCGCGTAGCTGCACTAGCTTAATTATAGCAAATCTAGTTTACTAACTATTAGTTAGGGTTTGCGCTCAAAAGTCTGTTCGTAAAGGAAGGGAGTAGGGAGTAGGGAGTAGGGAGTAGTTAAGAGTAAAGAGTTTAGGGGAGTTATAGAGGAGGTAGTCGTTCATAATGGTTTCTTGATTTGTCTGCCATAATCGTCCCAAAATACTAGCTTTTTGCAGCTCTTTCCACCGAAAAGCTGACACTTTTTTAGACCAAAAAATGCTACAACCAATATCAGTCAATGCGCGCGATATTTAATCACAGGACTTACGCAAATACACTATATATAGCGTATAGTAAGTAGGGCTTGCTGATTAAATCTAAAAGTATTTACTGATATTGGTTTGAGCCTTTTTGGAGTCGAATTGCAGTGCGCCTGTTTCAGTCTAAAACCCTCAAAAAGTTAGTATTTTAGACGCATAGTTGGGCAGAAAAATTATTCTTACAAAACTTAGCTCCTACCTCCTCATTGTACCCCGTTCCTCCTGTCTCCTGTCTCCTGTCTCCTGTCTCCTACCCTCACCCATAAGACTTTTGAGCGCAAACCCTAAGTAGAGCGATCGCTATAATCTGTTAAGCGATTGCTGACGCAAAGCTCCGCTAACGCCCCAAGACAAGTATCATTATGAAAACAAGAGTCAAAAAATACCTATCAAATAAAAACAGCTCTGAATTTGATTGTGGGTTTCTTCAGTTCTTGGAGCAGATAATCACGCCTAGCAATTCATGTTTAACTTTATAAATTGTTTTTCCTATTTTTACTGCTAATATGCATTAAAAAATTCCAGACTAACATCCCACAAGCAATACGATTTATTTGAATTTGTTTCAGACGACATTGACAGGAACATAGACCTGTTAATTGCTTAATTCTGGTGTGAAATTCTTCAATTTTCCATCTGGTTTGAGATTCAAATTCTACATCATCTTTGCTGCATTGGTTCAAGTCAGTGGTAGCTAGAAATCATCAGCTATAATTCAGGAGTTATATCGTAAGCATTCAGCCGTCAGCTATCAGCTATCAGAAGAGTGCTTTTATCACTCACTAAAAGCAATATTTAATTAAGCTAGAAAAATCTGACTAAAAGTCAGTTCCAAAGTCTATATTCATTCGGTTAAAACCGAGAGGATTGAATATAAGGAAATCTGATTTCTTTTTTTCTCCTTAAAAGGAGAGGCTTTAACCTACATTCCGCACGACAAAACGTAGCATAAAAATATAAGTCAAAAGTCATGCATTCAAAAGTCATGCATTAAGAGTTAAGAAGTAAATTATAGTGGTCAATAGGAATCAATAATTCAGTAAGTATTTATGCTTAATATTTAACTGAAAATTTGACTTTTGAGAAGTAATTTATACAGTATAAATATTTACCAATAATAGAAATTGTATACTACTTTTAATGTTAGAAATTGACGTGCGGAATGTGGGCTTTAAACCTTTGGTGATTAATTATCAATTATCAATTGTTAATTATCCATTAGACATCTCCAAAAAATCAAAATAAATCAATTATTATCCATAAATTATCAATTATTCTTCCCTTTTCCCTGTTTCCTTTTCCCTGTTCCCTCTTTTTTGGAGATGTCTATTGTAAATTTACACTTAAATCATACAGTAGGTAGGTGTTGGGAGTTAGTTTGCAAAACTTAAATATAATTAAGCTTTTTTGTGCGTACCTACTTAATATTAATTACTTAATAACTAGAAGTGCTACCTAAGTTAAGCATTAATCCATGGGAATTAGTATTAGGGAGAACCAACAGGCAACTCTATACAGAATAAAGTATATCCTGGTTTACTATCCACTGTAATCTTTCCTTGATGTTTGTTAATTATTTTCTGACAAATGTGGAGTCCCAAACCACTTCCTTCACCTGCTGACTTGGTGGTGAAAAAAGCATCAAAGATTTTGGACTGCACTTCTGGTGGAATCCCTGCTCCGGTGTCCTGAATACTCACCTGAATGCCATTTTCCTGTTTACGAGTGGCAATTGTCAGTGTTCCTCCAGATTCCATGGCTTGAATGGCATTATGAATTAGGTTTGTCCACACCTGAATCAGTTCGTCGGCATATCCCCAGATATCAGGAATTTCCTCATAATCTCGAATTAAATGGATATTACGTTTGAGTTGATTATGATAAATTTCTAATACAGTTTCTAGCCCATTAACTACTTGTACTAATTGCTTCTTTCCAGTAGGCTGAAAACGAGCATAGCTTTTGAGGGCAAAAATGGTCTTAGAACAGCGTTCAACGGCACGGAGGATAATCTGATTGTTCGTACAGGAGGAGGCTAAGTTATAGGCAAATTCGATGGCCCATTCTCCTTGTTCAGTCTTGAGTATGGGTAGCCACAACTCGGGGGTTTCAGGAGCTCCCATGTCTGCTAGGAGATCTGCAATATATCGAGAATTTTTAATCTCATGTTCTCGAAGTTGAGCTACTATTCTACGCTTGAGGGTACGCGTTTGTTGAGAGGCAATAGAAGGTTTGCTTTCTAGTACCCGATCAATCAGCTCAAACAGATTGTCTTGTTCTGGGCAACTGAGATTTTGATGTAAATGGGGGAGTTGATCGAGGAATTCTTTCAAAGCTTTATCGGTATTGTTTGCTGAGGCTTGAATTGCACCGAGGGGGTTATTTATTTCATGGGCAATTCCGGCAATTAGTTGTCCTAAAGCTGCCATTTTTTCTCGTTGGATTAATTGATTTTGTGCTTGTTGGAGATTGATTAAGGCAACTTTTAATTCCTGATTCTTGTTCAACAATCTTTTACTAAATATGTAGGATAAACTACCAATCACAATGGCTGCCATAATTAGGGTAAAGGTGGTTCCAATATCGGCAAGTTTTCGGGTTTGCCGATGCTGCTCTATATAACCTTTTTCTAAAGTTTGAATTTCATCATATAGTTCATCATAAATTTCATCAATTTTATTGGCATTAATCTCTATTGCTTCCTGGGTTTTTTTCTGAGCAATTAGCTCCAGGGAACTTTCCATTTTGGTTTGATAACTGATATATAGCTCCCAAAGATTTTTCAGATAGTCCTGTTCTTCAAGTTCTTGAATTCCTTGAATAATTGCATCAGTATTTTCTTTATTTTCAGCAATTTCTTCAGTTAAATTTTGATCTATTTCTCCTTTAGAGATACCTTCCCATTCTAGAGAATTAAGTCGGCTAACTTGCTCTTTTAATTGAGTTAAGAGTAGTCTGGCATTACTACTGTTTTCTGTTATATGATTGAGTTGATAAATTGCAGTTGCACTGGCGATCGCTACTACCATTGCAGCTCCAAATACTAATCCTGTTGATAATATGGACTTGAGTTTGGGGAAGGAGGAAATTTTTGTCACATTGAACATAGTTTAAAGTTTTGTAAAATACATATAGTAATCCTATTTCAGTTGTAACATTTTGAATCTGACTAGAAGTGATATTTGTGAGGTAATGTCAGGATTTTAAATTTTTTTTAGTTAATATTAACTATTCTCAAATTTTCTAAAAATCCTGAAAATATGGTTATAAATTACAGCAGTTCTGGAGTTCATGAGGTACAGTTAGAAAAAAGAATTTGGTAATATAGTTGTGAAATAATATTCAACAGATATCCGAGAAAAAATAGTTACTACACATCCTTTACCAGAAAATATCAATTCGTCAGGTAGGTATCATATTTGCAGTCAGTAAAAGTTTAGTCCTAAATGACAACAGAAATGAAAAAGTTAACCAATTATTCCTGGCTAAATTCTACTTAATATACACCTTTTTGTAAACTCTGATGTGGTATTAATCAGAGTTAACTGTATATTGAGACAGACAAGTGTATAAATTTCATAATTCTGTAAGCCTTAAATAAAATTTGGATAAGCTGCTAAAGGTTGAATTTGAAGGTTACGAATTGACTTACGATCATGGAGTAATCAATTACTGAAAAAAAACTCGAAAAACTGAATATTAAAATAATTAGGGCTTGCTGAAAACGTTTTATGGGTGAGGGTAGGAGACAGGAGACAACCCACCCCTAGCCCCTCCGGTGGAGGGGAGGGGAAGACAGGAGAAATGGGAATATAGAGGAGGTAGTAGTTAAGAATTGTCCCTTGATTTTTCTGCCCAACTATGCACCTAAAATACTAACTTTTTGAGTGTTTTAGACTGAAACAGGCGCATTTTTTTCGATCCTAAAAAGGTTAAAATCTTTACCTGTAAATGCTTTGATATTTAATCAGCAAGCCCTAATTATATTGTAAGCATTTAGCCGTCAGTTATCAGCTATTAATTCATTGCCTTAATAGCAGGAAATAATATTAAAAAATTTAAGGATAATTATAAACTATTGGAAAAAAACTGACCTTGACCTTATATCATATCCGGTTGAATACTTACACTTTGGAGGGGGTAAGGCAGCTATGCTGGAGGCAGGAGGCAGAAGGAAAGAAAAGGTTAGAAGGGAAAAGTTTTTTTATCACTGATTATCCGGACATGATATTAGCAGTGTATATACATTATCTATGAAACAGCTAAAAGCTGACCGCTAATAGTTGTTTGCGCAGCATTCCGCAGGAAATGTTTACATTACATTAATTCAAAATTAAAAATATTAAATCATCTCTTCAATATGCAACATCTGGCTTTGTTGCATATTGTTCATATAATACCAAATTCAAAAAAGGTAGTTACATCTTAATTTGTGATTTATTCCTAAAAGAAAAAATCATAAATTCCATAAATTCTAAAGTTTTCACTTTTTTTCCTCTTTTTTATTATGTTTTTCTTTCCCTATTGCCTGTTGCCTAAAAGCGATAAATTTTTGGCTTTATTCAAAATTGAGATACACCCAATAAGGAAGCTTGAGATAAGGAATATTTTCTTTCTCTTAATCGATTTGATATGGCGCAGATTTCCTCCTCATCCCACCCTACGGGAAGTTCTGAAGATAAACCGCTTTTTACTCCGTTGAAAGGGGAGGCTTTAGAACACAATTTTTCGGTAAAAACATTGATAATTTGTTTCTGATTCAGTAATATAATCCTATAAATTATCAAGATTAACGAATATAATAGTAGTAACAAAAAAATTATTTCTTGATCTGTGTATCCGTCTACAAACTAACTAAAATCATGGAAGATATCAACGATAAAATTTTAGATATAGTGGCAGATTTTTTTGCCTATTTTGGCCAAAAAGAAACATTTACTATGTTACTGGCAATGGACCGAGAAAAAGTATATGACGATTTCTTAAAAGCTGAAGCTGGTTTTAACAGTTATAAACTAGCTTTTCTGGATAAAGGTATTAAAAATTCTCCCTATCAAAACCAATTAGAAAATTATCCAGAACATTTAACTAGGCTGCCTAGTTTAGCAATCCCAGGAACAAAAACTTTTCCTAATGTTGGCGAATTTCCTGATATTGATGAACAGGCTCTTAATTTTATTCATCCTGATATTAGAGAGGCTTGTATTTGTCTGGCTGGTACTGCTGGCGGACCTTTTAAATCTCGTTGGCTAGGTAGAAATTCTCTGGATAAATGTCAATATTGGAGTTCTACTAAAATTCTCGCAATCTTAAATGTTATTTGTTCTATTAATAGTGATATTAATACTTGTAAAATCCGAGGAGATGGAAAAAAGTTAGACTTTAATGAAGTTGTGGAAGATATTTTTACTTATGGAGAAAAAATTGGTAGTTCAAATGCTTTGGCTGCAATGTTTAAATGTTTTCAAAATTATGTAGATTTAGAGTCATGGCTCAAGGAGATTACAGGTAATAATCATACGGAATTTCAAGGTTTATATGGCGAAGAACCGTTTATTTTTTCTCCCCAAATAACACAAGATGACCGAGTGTTATTAAGTGCAGTATCAGAAAGTAAAAAGCGAGCAGAACAACCTGGAGAAAATACTGTCGCTACTTATGATTTAACTAGAATTATGTCAATGGTTGGTTGCTATTATCATTTATCAGAGTCGGCAAAACTGCCAGGAATGTCTTGGGAAAATTTACAACCTTTTATTCGTAATGCGGGTAAAGATACTGCACGTTATGTTGATGTAGCTCTGGAAAAATTAGGGATTCAAAATAGTATTAAATATCCTGTTATTTTATCTAAATTAGGTTTTGGATATAGTAGTAGTCGCAAACGTACAGAACTTACTTATACTTGTTTTACCCAATTTGAATATCAGGAAAAAATTAGGTCTATAGCGATGACTTTACGAGCAGCAAGAGCTTTAGGAGATTTTGACAAAGAAGCAGTAGAAATAGATGCTCGGATGGCAACGGAAGTTACAGAAATTCTGAGACGTTTAGTAACTGATGAACTAGGCTAAAAAATTAATAATTAATTATTAATAATTAATAATTAATTAGGGTTTGCGTATGGAAAGTCTTTTTGCTGGTATAGGGAGTAGGGAGTAGGGAGTAGTTAGGAGGTAGAAGAAATGGGAATTACAGAGTCAGTTACCTCGAAAAGGCATAAATCCTGAATAAGCATGGGTTCTAGCCATTTTTAATGCTTTGACGTAATTCCCTTATCTAGACTGACTTTGACGCATTTTTCCTACCAAAAAATTTCTAAGTACCACTAAGAAACTTCAAAACATTACAGTTAAAAGTTTTGACTCTAGCTGATAGCTGATAGCTGATAGCTGTTTGCGGAGCATTCCGTAGGAAATGCTTATAGCTATAAACTATTTTTCTGAGAAACTAATAATGAACATTAATCGGCGCAATTTTTTAATCTTAACGAGTGCTTCTTTGGGGTATATGATTCTAGGTGCTTGCCAAGGTTCGGGAGATAATTCTTCTTCATCTGTAACTCCTTCTACTTCAGTAAATGATACTAAATTAGTGGAAAATTATGGGGGTTTTCAATTAACACCTCTACCTTATAGATATGATGCTTTGGAACCTTATATTGATAAAGAAACTATGCAGTTTCACCATGATAAACATTATGCTGGTTATATTAAAAATTTGAATGGAGCGATCGCTAAGTATCCTGAACTTAAGGACAGAAATGCAGAAGATTTATTGCGTAATTTGAATACTTTACCGGAGGATATTCGTACTGCTGTACAAAACAATGGTGGTGGTTATGTTAATCATAAAATGTTTTGGGAAATTATGACTCCTAATGGTGGGGGCGAACCTGATGGAAAAATAGCCTCAGCTATTCAAGAAAGTTTTGGTGATTTTGATAGTTTTAAGGAAAAGTTTAATGCTGCTGGCGGTAGTCGTTTTGGTAGTGGTTGGGCTTGGCTGGTTTTGGGTAAAGATGGAAAGTTAAAGGTGACAAGCACTCCTAATCAAGATAGTCCTTTTTTCCAAGGGGATTATCCGATTATGGGTAATGATGTTTGGGAACATGCTTACTATTTGAACTATCAAAATCGTCGTGGTGATTATTTGAAGGCTTGGTGGAATGTTGTTAATTGGCCGGAAATTAATCGCAGGTATGAAGGGGCGATCGCTTCAAATATTAAGTAATGCTTAATTGCTCAGAGCTGATTGGTTTATCTAGTATTAAAGATTGTATTTTTAGTTGAATAAAAAGTCATGCGTAGGGGCGAACAACTCCTAATAAATTAATAGTATCAAAATTTTTTTGGGGATGCAATGGCAATTTCTGCCGTTTTTTTTTGAGCTTCACAGAATGATAATTTTTGTGGTGAGGAATCATAGTTTAGGCTTGAGAAATTTGGTAGTTAATTTATTTGATTTTTGATGGTTGAGAAAATGAGTGAATTTCGTGTAGTGGAAATTTTGGGGAGAGTAGGGAGCAGTATTTCTCGGCAAGGTTGAGGTGATCACTAGAAAACAAAGATGTGGTTGTTTTTTTAGAGCTTCACAGAATGATTTCCTGGTGGTTTTAAGTGAGTGTATATCTTCTGCTCTTTCTAGGGGTTTTATTTGCTTTTAGCGATACGGCTGATGCCACACTTCGTGATCGCTACTATCTCTTAATATCCTAACCTTACTTTTTTAGTTGAATAAAAAGTCATGTTTAGGGGCGAACAAGTCCCAATAAGTTAATAGTATCAAAATTTTTTTGGGGATGCAATGGTAATTTCTGCCGTTTTTCTTGGAGCTTCACAGAATGATGATTTTTGTGGTGAGGAGTTAATAGGTTAGGTGGGAATTATCGAATAGATATTAATTTGATTGATAATTTGAGAAATTTGGCGGTTATATTTATTTGATTTTTGATAGCTGAGAAAATGAGTGAATTTCGTGGAGTGGAAATTTTGGGAAGAGTAGGGAGCGATATTTCTCGGTAAGGTTGAGGCGATCGCTACAAAACTTTTTAGGTGCTTCAAAGAATGATTTTCTCTGGTTTTAAGTGAACCTGTATCTTCTGCTCTTTCTAGGAGTTTTATCTACTGTTGACGATGCGATTGATGCCACGCTTCGCGATCGCTACTATCTCTTAATATCCTATACCTTACTTTTTTTAGTTGAATAAAAAGTCATGCGTAGGGGCGAACAACCCCCACTAAGTTTATAGTATCAAAATTTTTTTGAGGATGCAATGAGAAATCCTTCCGCGCGCCGTTTTTTTTCAGGAGCTTCACAAGATGTTTTTTTGTGAGGAGTTATAGCTGGGAATCATCGAAATGATATTTATTTGATGAATAGAAAGATTTAGTGGTGATATTTATTTGATTTTTGATAGCTGAGAAAATGAGGGGGTTTCGTGGAGTGGAAATTTTGGAAAGAGTAGGAAGCGATATTTCTTGGCAAGGTTGAGGCGATCGCTAGAAAACAAAGATGTGGTTGTTTTTTAGTGTGCTTCACAGAATGATTTTTCTGGTGGTTTTAAGTGAACCTGTATCTTCTGCTCTTTCTAGGAGTTTTATCTACTGTTGACGATACGATTGATGCCACGCTTCGCGATCGCTACTATCTCTTAATATCCTATACCTTACTTTTTTTAGTTGAATAAAAAGTCATGCGTAGGGGCGAACAACCCCCACTAAGTTTATAGTATCAAAATTTTTTTGAGGATGCAATGAGAAATCCTTCCGCGCGCCGTTTTTTTTCAGGAGCTTCACAAGATGTTTTTTTGTGAGGAGTTATAGCTGGGAATCATCGAAATGATATTTATTTGATGAATAGAAAGATTTAGTGGTGATATTTATTTGATTTTTGATAGCTGAGAAAATGAGGGGGTTTCGTGGAGTGGAAATTTTGGAAAGAGTAGGAAGCGATATTCCTTGGCAAGGTTGAGGCGATCGCTAGAAAACAAAGATGTGGTTGTTTTTTAGTGTGCTTCACAGAATGATTTTCTGGTGGTTTTCAGTGAACCTGTATCTTCTGCTCTTTCTAGGAGTTTTATCTACTGTTGACGATACGATTGATGCCACGCTTCGCGATCGCTACTATCTCTTAATATCCTAACCTTACTTTTTGGGTTGAATAAAAAGTCATGCGTAGGGGCGAACAACCCCCAATAAGTTAATAGTATCAAAATTTTTTTGAGGATGCAATGAGAAATCCTTTCGAGCGCCGATTTTTTTTCAGGAGCTTCACAGGATGATTTTTTTGTGGTGAGGAGTTGTAGGTGGGAGTTACGGAAAAGACACTAATTGAATGAATTGAAAAATTTGGCGGTATTTTTATTTTTCGGCGAGAAAATGAGTGAATTTCGTGGAGTGAAAATTTTGGGGAGAATAGGAAGGGATATTGCTAGGCAAAGTTGAGACGATCGCTCCTCAAGAACAGCCACATCATTTATTTTATTTGCCAGACTAAATATCTACCTTCAGCTCTAAATTTTGATAGTCTCCCAATCGCCTATTTCCAGCTATGAAAAATCAGTTGATATAATCGTAAATATCCCAATTAATCTAATAATACCTATGGAATCAAGCGGAAATAATTACGACCAAAAAAGTTTAGTTAGTATAGGCAATCAAAATGTTCGTATAGTTAAAGACAATGGTAAAGTTGCAGGGGTAATCTATGAAGCTCAAGAGCAAAATTTAGCTGAGACAGTGGCAGAGGTTCAACAAATTTTACAACAGCTTTCTCAAAGCTATTCTACTAATACCACTACCGAACAAATGATTGTGGCAACTGAAACTATTAAAAAGATAGAAAGTGACCCTAATTTAAAACAAAAATTAATTAGTGCAGGTACATCAGGTGGGTTAGCAGCTTTTGAAAAAGCTTTGGATAATCCAGTGGGTGCCTTTATTGTTAGTGCGATTAAAGGATGGCAAGAAAGCTGAAGTCAAAATTCAAAATTCAAAAGTCAAAAGTTAGAAATTAGAAGTCAAAAGTTAGAAGTTAAACTCTTGCTGTGAAAAAAATTTACAAGCTGAAGTCAAAAGTCAAAAGCTAGAAATTAGAAGTCAAAAGTTAGAAGTTAGACTCTTGCCGTGAATAAATTTGACAGTTTGAGAATGCTCTAACTACTCTAATAACTACTATAAATCAATCTTTCAGGAATTTGTTGATGGAAGGTATAGTTAGCTGCTCAGTTAACTATACTTTTTGGTTGAAATGGGGAAATTTTACCTAAGTATGGGAAATAAAGATAAGTATAACCAAAGTGATTTAACTGGAATTGGTAATCAAAATATTAGGGAAGTTAAAGATCAAGCTAAAGCGGCAGCTTTTATCAATGAAGGTTCATATATTAATTTTAATTTTGCTGGTTTTCTGCAAGGCTTTCTGAATTTTTTTCGTCCGGAAGACCGGGAGGCGAAAGTTAGGTCGGAACTTCTGAAAGGAATTAAGGTTGAAGTTGTTAAACGACTGGAAGATTCTCTACAGCAAAATCAATTGTTGGTAAATCAATATTTAGAATTACCGATGTTTTCTCAGAAGGAAGCTGTTGGTAGATATGAGAGAAAAAAGATAATTTCTCTACCTCCTGAAACTAAGATTATTGATGTTTTTTATCGGCAGGATGTGGCGGGTAAGTTATTAATTTTGGGTAAACCAGGGGCGGGAAAAACTACTACTTTATTGAGGTTGGCAAAGGAGTTAATTGAGGAGGCGGAAAATAATCTTGATGCTCCTGTACCTGTGATTTTTGAATTGTCTAATTGGCAGAAGGATAATTTATCTATTGGAAATTGGTTGATTCAGTATTTAAAAGATTTTTATGGGATGAGCGATCGCCGATTTAGTAGAAGTTTATTAAGTCAGAGAAAAATTATGCCGTTGTTGGATGGTTTGGATGAATTAGGATTAGTTCGGCAGCGACTTTGTATTGAAAAAATTAATGAATTTATTGGGGAAGATATTCGGACTTGTTTGGTTGTTTGTTGTCGGGATGAGGAATATCAAGAGGGAAATATTAGGTTGGAAAAGTTGAATGGTGCTTATTGTTTGAGGTCTCCTGAAGGAGAGGAAATTTATCGTTATTTGGAAGGTTTGGGTAAGGTTGATTTGTGGGAAGTGATTCAAAATAATTCTCAAATGTGGGAGTTGGCAAATATTCCTTTGTTGTTGAATATTATGGTTACTGTTTATCAAGGGGAGCCTATTTATGATGAGGAAAAATTATTTGCAGCTTATATTGATGAATGTTTACCTTATATTGATGAATGTTTACAACGAGTGCGTAATAAAGTGGAAAAACGTGAAAAATTGTTCTATTCTGAAAAGCAAACTAGGCATTGGTTAACTTTTTTAGCAACGCGGTTAGAGGCTGAAAATCAAACGGAGTTTTTGATTGAAAATATCCAGCCTAGTTGGTTAAAAAATAATGCTCAAAAGCTTATTTATGGGCTGATTTTTGGGCTTATTTATGGGCTGATTTTTGGGCTGATTGTAGGGCTGATTGGAGGGCTGATTGTAGGGCTGATTGGAGGGCTGATTGTAGGGCTGATTGTAGGGCTGATTTTAGGGCTGATTTTTAAGGCAGGAGACATTAAATGCCAAGAAGTTTTCAGCTTTTCCTGGCAAGCAATCAAGAAAAGTCTGATTTATGGGCTGATTTTTGGGCTGATTGGAGTGCTGATTTTAGAGCTGATTGGAGGGCTGATTTTAGGGCTGATTTTTGGGCTGATTGGAGGGCTGATTGGAGGGCTGATTTTAGGGCTAAATACAGACATTAAATTAAAGCATACTCCTAACCAAGGAATTAAAGAATCACTAAAAAATTCTCTATATATTTCTATAATAACTACTCCATTTTTTTTATTAATTCCCTACTTGTACACCTTAGCTACAGACAATACATTTTTGCAAAATTCACTAATATTTAGCTTATATTTAGGAGTAATAATGGGTTTATCAACTGGAGGCGTACCATGTATTCAACACTTTAGTTTAAGACTAATTCTCTGGCAAAATGGTTTAATTCCTTGGAACTATGAAAAATTTTTGAAATATGTTGCTCAGAGAAAATTAATTCAACAAGTCGGAGGTCGTTTTCGCTTTATCCATGATTCTTTGCGTCAACATTTTGTTGGCTATAACAGATAACTTTTTTATCTCCTCAGTCAGACAAAAATTCCTGGCTAATAATTATTATTTTTTGGGTTAATAGTTTTAAACTTTAAGATGTAAAATAATTTTCTGAAATGACTGTAGCGAAGAAGTTTTGACGATATAAAATCTTACTTTTTACTTTTAACTTCCCTGAAAAAGTATCACTCCAACAACCAAAATATTTACTTCAGCTATATAAACAAAAAACTGGTTTTTCAGCAATATAATTTACTTACAAATGGCGTAACTTAGAAATAGGAAATATAATAGATTTTTGGCGTAACAAAGAAAAATGTTTTGACCGAAAAACAAGGTATCAAGTCTCTCGTTTTCAGGGAATGAAAAAAATAAACTTCAGTATTTTAAGCAAGATATTTCATCCTGAGATACTGATAACTGATAACTGATAACTGATAACTGAAATGCCCGACTCAAGATTACGACGAGATAAAAATAGAAGTACCAGAAAATTACTATCTAGTTTTAGGCAAACATCCAGATAAAAATGACGAATTACTCGGAGGCTGAATTCATAAAAAAGAAATTATCGGGCAAGTATTATTCAAGATTTGATAAATCACATATTCAACCATTAACAAAAGTCGAATATTGATAATTATTAGCCAGTTAGTGTTCATTATTTATGTTTTACTACTCCCCTACTCCCCTGCTCCCCTACTCCCCTACTCCCCGTACTTATCCCAATATTTCATCTACTTGAATATTAATATCTGGAAACCTTTGAACAAACAAATTTTCACCACGCTCTAACTTTTTTACTTGTTTATAACCACCACCAATAGGTTGTCGATACACCTCCAAACATTCCTCATTAATATCTACCAACCAAACCTCAATTACATTATTTTCAGCATAAAGAGGAACTTTAACTTCACGGTCAAACTTAATCGTACTATCTGCCACTTCAACTATCAAAAATAAATCCTCAGACTGGGGATGTCCTGACTCGTAAAAATCTGCTTTTAGCTCCAACAAAGCAATATCTGGTTCTGGTTCAGAATAATCACCTAATTCAATCGGGTTTTGAACGCTTACTAAAACTCGATCGCCTAACCTTTGAGAAAATAGTCTAGTTAAACGATTTACACAAGCTGCATGGTGACGACCTACTGGGGACATTTTGAGAATTTCTCCTCTTATTAGTTCTACTCGCTCATTTTCTTTCAGGATGCCTACTTCAGGCATTTTGTTATATTCTTTGACGTTGAATTGTCGTTTTAGCAGTTGGACTGACATGGCACACCAGTTTTTGAGAGTAGCATTCCATAGGAAAGCGGAATGGAGTTCTATCGCAGAGAAGCAATACTATTTTTAGTTGAATAAAAAGTCATGCGTATGGGCGAACGACTCCCAACGGTTTTTATGATATCAAAATTTTTATCAGGATGCAACCAAAAATCCTTTGACGCGCGAATTTTTCTTAGGAGCTTCTGAGAATGAAAATGTTGGTGATTTTTCACTGGGAAGGAAAGGAATAGATGGAAAGATTTTGAGAACCACAAGCATATCTTTATTGGTGCTTCGCGGGATGAAAATATTCTGGCATTGCTTCTGGGGAAGATTCCTGAAAATCCTTTGACATTGCTCATTTTTCCGGAGCTTCACAAAATGAAAATGTTGGTGATTTTTCACTGGGAAGGAAAGGAATAGATGGAAAAATGTTGAGAACCACAAGCATATATTTATAGGTGCTTCGCAGAATGAAAAAAATTCTGCCATTGCTTCTGGGGAAGATTCCTCAAAATCCTTTGACATTGCTCATTTTTCTGGAGCTTCACAAGATGAAAATATTGGTAATTTTCCACGCTAGGAGAGATGGATGGAAAAATGTTGAGAACCACAAGCATATCTTTATTGGTGCTTCACAGAATGAAAAAAATTCTGCCATTGCTCCTGGGGAAGATTCTTGGAAATCCTTTGACATTGCTCATTTTTCCGGAGCTTCACAAGATGAAAATATTGGTAATTTTTCACGCTAGGAGAGAAAGATGGATGGAAAGATTTTGAGAACCACAAGCATATATTTATAGGTGCTTCGCAGAATGAAAAAATTCTGGCATTGCTCATGGGGAAGATTCTTGAAAATCCTTTGGCATTGCTCATTTTTCCGGAGCTTCGCAAGATGAAAATATTGGTGATTTTTCACTGGGAAGGATATAGATGGAAAAATTTTGAGAACCACAAGCATATATTTATAGGTGCTTCGCAGAATGAAAAAAATTCTGGCATTGCTCATGGGGAAGATTCTTGAAAATCCTTTGGCATTGCTCATTTTTCCGGAGCTTCGCAAGATGAAAATGTTGGTGATTTTTCACTGGGAAGGAAAGGAATAGATGGAAAAATTTTGAGAACCACAAGCATATATTTATAGGTGCTTCACAGAATGAAAAAAATCTGCCATTGCTCCTGGGGAAGATTCCTCAAAATCCTTTGGCACGACTAATTTTTTCGGAGCTTCACAAGATGAAAATGTTGGTGATTTTCCACGCTAGGAGGAATAAATGGAAAGATTTGATGGTGGGAAAAAATTTAACAGTTCACCGATAATTGATAACTGATAACTGATAACTGATAACTGATAACTGAAATGACCATCCGCATCCGAGGTGCCAGACAACATAACCTCAAAAATATCGACCTCGAATTACCACGCGATCGCCTAATTATCTTCACAGGAGTCTCTGGCTCCGGCAAATCCTCCCTCGCCTTCGACACAATTTTCGCCGAAGGGCAACGTCGCTACGTCGAATCCCTCAGTGCCTATGCCCGACAATTTCTCGGACAACTCGACAAACCAGACGTAGACTCCATCGAAGGATTAAGCCCAGCCATTTCCATCGACCAAAAATCTACATCTCATAATCCTCGCTCCACCGTCGGCACTGTCACGGAAATTTATGACTATCTCAGATTACTATTTGGCCGAGCGGGAGAACCTCATTGTCCCATCTGCCACCATAATATTGCCCCACAAACCATAGATGAAATGTGTGACAGAATTATGGCTCTGCCAGACCGCACTAAATTTCATATCTTAGCTCCCGTGGTTCGAGGCAAAAAGGGGACTCATAAGAAACTTTTGTCTAGTTTAGCCGCTCAAGGATTTGTTCGTTTGAGGGTTGATGGAGAAGTCGTAGAAATTGCTGAAAACATCAATTTAGATAAAAATCATACACATACGATAGAAGTTGTTATTGACCGACTGATTAAAAAGCCAGGTATAGAGGAACGTTTAGCGGATTCTCTCAGTACTTGTCTACGTCAATCTACTGGAATTGCTTTGATTGACGTAGTAAATGATACATTTGCAGAGGTAGGTGCAGTGCAGAGTTTTAATAAGTATAACCTAACCTCAGCAAAAATAGCAACTTCAGCTAATTCTAAATCTGCTAATAATTCGACTAATTCCAGTCAGGAACTAGATACAGAAATAAAAAAATCTCATACTCAAATAGTATTTTCGGAAAATTTTGCCTGTCCGGAACATGGGGCAGTGATGGAAGAACTCTCGCCGCGACTCTTTTCCTTCAACTCTCCCTACGGTGCTTGTCCGACTTGTCACGGCTTGGGTAGTCTGAAGCAATTTTCCCCGGACTTAATCGTACCCGATCCTAATGCACCCTTATATTCAGCGATCGCTCCTTGGTCGAATAAGGAAAATCCCTATTATTTTTCTCTGCTTTATAGTTTGGCTGAAGCTTATGACTTTGAGATAGAAACTCCCTGGAATAAATTGAGCAAGAAAGAGCAAAAGTTGGTACTTGAAGGTAGCGACGAACCTATTTGGATAGAAACGAAAAATGGAGAAGGAGATTATCGTTACTATCCTGGAGTTATCCCGATATTGGAAAAGCAATATAAGGAGACTGGTTCGGATTTAGTCAAACAAAAATTAGAACAATATTTAGTTAACCAAACCTGCGAAACTTGCCAAGGTAAAAGATTGAAGCCAGAAGCACTTTCTGTAGAAGTAGGGCAATACAAAATTACCGACTTTACAGAAGTTTCGATTCGGGAATGTTTGGAGAAAATCAATAATTTACAACTGAGCGAACGGCAAGCAAAAATTGCCGAATTAGTATTGAGAGAAATTCGGGCAAGATTACAATTTCTGTTGGATGTTGGCTTAGATTATCTAACATTAGACCGAGCAACAATGACACTTTCTGGAGGAGAAGCTCAAAGAATTAGATTAGCAACACAAATTGGTTCTGGTTTAACAGGAGTTCTCTATGTTTTAGATGAACCAAGTATTGGTTTACATCAAAGAGATAATAGTCGTCTTTTGCAAACTTTAATCAAACTTCGAGATTTAGGAAATACATTAATAGTTGTGGAACATGACGAAGAAACTATTAGAACTGCCGACCATATTATTGATATAGGTCCGGGGGCAGGGGTACATGGGGGGCGGATAATTTCTCAGGGAAATTTTCAGACATTATTAGCAACTACAGAGTCGGTAACGGGTGCTTATTTATCTGGTAAAAAAGTTATTGCTACTCCACCGGAAAGAAGAGAAGGAAATGGAAAGTCTCTACTTCTAAAAAATTGTCATAGAAATAACCTCAAAAATATAGATGTAGAAATTCCTTTGGGAAAACTTGTCTGTATTACTGGAGTTTCTGGTTCGGGAAAATCTACTTTAATTAATGAATTACTTTATCCTGCTTTGCAAAATCATCTGAGTCGAAAAGTTCCTTTTCCCAAACAGTTAGAAAAAATCAAAGGATTAAAAGCAATAGATAAGGCAATTGTTATCGACCAATCACCTATTGGTAGAACTCCCCGTTCAAATCCGGCAACTTATACAGGAGTATTTGATGTAATTCGGGGAATATTTGCGGAAACTATAGAAGCAAAAGCCAGAGGTTATAAACCGGGAAGATTTTCTTTTAATGTTAAAGGTGGTAGATGTGAAGCTTGTAGCGGACAGGGTGTAAATGTAATTGAAATGAATTTTCTACCAGATGTTTATGTGCAATGTGATGTTTGTAAGGGTGCAAGATATAACAGAGAAACTTTGCAGGTGAAATATAAAGATAAGTCAATTGCTGATGTTTTGGATATGACTGTGGAGGAAGGTTTGAAAGTATTTAAAAATATTCCCAGGGCGGCGAGTCGATTACAAACTTTGGTAGATGTGGGATTAGGTTATGTCAAATTAGGTCAATCTGCACCGACTCTTTCTGGTGGGGAAGCGCAGAGAGTAAAATTGGCTTCGGAGTTATCTCGGCGGGCAACTGGAAAAACTATTTATTTAATAGATGAGCCAACAACTGGTTTATCTTTTTATGACGTTCATCAGTTATTAAATATTTTGCAGAGGTTGGTGGATAAGGGAAATTCGATTGTGGTAATTGAGCATAATTTAGATGTGATTCGTTGTGCTGATTGGGTAATAGATTTAGGTCCGGAAGGTGGAGATAAAGGAGGAGAAATTATTGTCTGTGGAACGCCGGAGGATGTGGCAGAGAATTCAGAGTCTTATACTGGGAAATATTTGCGAGAAGTGTTGGAAAAGTATCCGCCTAAAGTGGAGGAAAATTGAAGTAAAGGAAGAAGGAAGAAGAAAGAAGAAAGAAGAAAGAAGAAAGAAGAAAGAGGGAAGAAGGAAAAAAAGTACATGAATCTATAGTATTAATAGTAGAGCGATAGCCTCTTACCTCCCCTCAACTTTTTACCAGTTCTTCTCAGAGATAAAAATTGACAAAATAAATAACTTCTCACTACAATAGCAATCAAATAATTCTAACTAATAATTATCTAAATCCATTCTACAAAGGTTTTGAGTATGAAAAAGTTATTAGCAACATCCTTCTTAGCAGTGGGAATGATTGTTTTTGGGTCTAACACAGCTTATGGAATGACTTGCAGAGAAGCTATTTCTGTAGCAATGAGACAAATTTCTTCTAAGCAAAAAGCTTTTTTCTGGGCACAATCTAGTCAATTAGGTGGTCCAGCTTTTCGGGAAAAGCATGAGTTAAATCTGGCAATACAATTTGGTGAACGTGTTTTAAATAGTAATTGTGGTAGACTAGCATACCAAACAAATCTTCCTCCAATGATTGAAAGCGCAAAGTATACACTAGGTAATGTTCGTAAACCTGCGAGTTTTCATCAACCTGAACCAATTATCACTCCTATACCTGCCCCCCGCTAATGGAATTTATAGAGTAACAAGTTAGCTATAAGGCAATACGGTTCAGTTAAGGATTTTTTTTCCATTTCTGTAGTTTGAAAAGCCTATCTAACGGTTCCATATCATGGGAGTTTTCGTCTTAACTGAACCGTATTTGTCTAAATGTTGGCAGAAGACCCGCGCTCTCCCGTAGGGGAGCGTCGGGATTAATGCCAACCCATGCTATAATAATACTACTTAATATTAGTAACAGGCTAAAACATTGAAAGCCAGATACAAGTATCGCATATATCCAAATCATATTCAAATAATCAAATTAAATCAACTATTTGGTTGTTGCAGATACGTTTGGAATAGCGCATTAGCACACTGTAACCAACTGTATACTAATGGTCACAAGAGACCGGGCTATGTGGACTTAACTAAACAATTCATAACTCAAGCTAAAAAAGAATTATTTTGGTTAAAGGAAGTTGCATCTACTCCATTACAACAATCTCTCAAAGACTTAGACAAAGCTTACAAAAACTTCTTTAATAGTTGCGCTGGAAAACGTTTTGGAATCAAGGTTAAACCACCAAAGTTCAAGTCCAGAAAATCTAGGCAAGCTGCAAGATTTGTAGGTGCAAATTATCAGGTCGGTCAAGATAAAATCTATCTCCCAAAAGTAGGAAAAATTAAAATAGTTTTGTCTAGACCACTGGCTAGTAAACCTAGCTCAGTTACTATAATTAAAGATAGTGCAGGACGTTACTTTGCTAGCTTTGTTGTAGAAACTTGTGCTGAACATTTACCTAAGACTGAAAACTCAATAGGTATTGATTTGGGAATTTCAACTTTTGCAACTTTGAGTAATGGTGAGAAGTTTGAAGCTCCTAAGCCTCTCAAAAAAAACCTCAATAAATTAGGTAAGTTTCAACGTAAATTTGCCAAAACTGAGCTAGGTAGCAAACGTCGTGAAAAGGCAAGGGTTAGAGTTGCTAAACTTCACGCAAAAGTCAAAGACATTCGTACAGATTTTCTACACAAACTATCAACTGATTTAGCCATAAATTACGATACTATCGTATTAGAAGACTTAAATGTTTCCGGCATGGTTAAAAACCGCAAATTAGCGAAAGCAATTAGTGATTTAGGTTGGAGGCAATTTAGAACTTTAACTGAGGCTAAGTGCGAGAAATATGGTAGAGAATTTAGAACTATTTCTAGGTGGGAGCCTACATCTCAAAAGTGTTCTAATTGCGGTTTCAAAGGAGGCAAAAAAGAGCTAAATGTTAGAGAATGGACTTGCTTAAATTGTGGCACGTTTCACGACAGAGATATTAATGCAGCAGTTAATATTTTAGAAGCTGTTCAACCGAAAAACAAGGTTGAAATAGTCAAAGGAACAGTAGCAAAAAATCCTGTACAGCTATCACTTTTTAATGAAGTCGCCGAGGGTCAACGGTCGATTATTTATTGGACACGGAGGAAACGTCAGACTGAAAAGCCAGCAGATTCCAATGATGTGTCAACCCGCCCTGAGTCATTCCTTCAGCTTAGTCTGTTTGATTGATGGATGGGAATCCCGCGCTGTCTCGCAGAGTAGCGTCGGGAGGATGTCAAATATAGGTAGCCGAAAATTTGCCAGATAATTTTCCCAGATATCTGCTGTTTCTTGAGGGAAGTAGATATTTTCTGAAGTCGAGCGATCGCCTCTTACTTCCCATCAACTTTTTACAAGTTTTTCTCAGATATGAAAATTTCACTTCTATATATTAGGTATATGAAAATTTCACTTCTATATATTAGGTAGTAGAAAATTTGCTAGAGACTTTTTCCAGATATTTACTCTTTACCACAGGTAAGTAGATATTTTCTGAAGTCTAGCAACTACCTCTTGCCTTCCCTCAACTTTTTACAAGTTTTTCTCAGATATGAAAATTTCATTTCTATATACTAGATAGGTCGCAAATTTGTCAGAGACTTTTCCAAGATATCTGCGGTTTCCACAGGGAAGTAGATATTTTCTGAAGTGGAGCGCTCGCCTCTTACTTCCCATGGACTTTTTAGTAGTTTTCCTCACAGATGAAAATTTCACTCTTATATATAGGTAGTTGTTGAGTTGTCGCCTCTTACTAGA
>NZ_JAAHHG010000640.1 GCF_010692555.1 Okeania sp. SIO3B5
ACCCACCCCTAACCCCTCCCAACCCACCCCTCGCCCCTCCCAGGAGGGGAGGGGAAGACAGGAGAAATAGGGAATGAGCGAGGAGGTAGGAGCGGGCGTTTTTTCCCTTAATTTTTCTGCCCAACTCTTACACAAATACTAACTTTTTGAGCCTTCTTAGCCAAAAATATGGTACTTTTTTTCAACCTAATAAGGCTGAAACTTTTATATGTGAATACTTTGATAGTTAATCAGCAAGCTCTAAGTAGAACGGTGCAAAAAAACAGCAAGTTAGTAACGAAAAGTAAATTTGCCAAAAACTCTCTTCCCTTCTGCCTTCTGCCCTCTGCCTCCTGCCTTTTCATCACAATAATTTTCAACACCGATCTACTTAAAATCAGCAACACTTATTTTTCTATTCTGAAATCTCAAACAATGCCCCTCGTTCTACCCACTCCTGTTTTTGATGTTCAGAAATACCTATATTTTGCGCAAATATTGTCTTCTCTAAAATTGCATCCTTTAAATCTGTCCGTTTTAAATTAGCTCTGCGTAAATTGGCCCCACTTAAATTAACTCCACTGAGGTCAGCATTTTGTAAAGAAGCATTACTTAGATCCACATTGACTAATTTAGCACTGGGCAGATAAGCACTACTCAAGTCAGCACCACTGAGGTTAGCATTACTTAAATCGGCACGAGGTAATTTTGTCCGCAAATCTGCATCTTTGAGATAAGCTTCTACAAGTTTAGCATCTCGTAAATTAGCATTACAGAGATTAGCTTGACTTAAATTCGCACCATTGAGATTAGCTCCACTTAAGTCCGCAAGGGTTAAGTTAGCGCCACTGAGATTAGTCTTTTGTAAGTTTGCCCCAACAAAATTAGCATATTGGAGGTCTATCCTACTTAGGTCGCTACCTGCAAAATCTGCCGTAAGATTTAGAGCTACAGTTTGAGCAATTTCTGTAAAGTTATTGCCCAGTTGCTTTGATAATAATTCTTTGGCGATCGCTATCTGTTGTTGTCTACATTCTTCTGCCTTTCCAACATCTTCCATTGATTGGTATACTAACCGGAGATTAAACAAGGCATCCCCTTGGCTAGTATAATTACTTATTTTTTTGGCAAAAGCTAACTGCTGTTGATAACATTCTTTGGCCTGGGGAAATTCTCCTAAACCATGATAAGCTATGCCTAAATTGGAGTAGGTTTGTTCGCAACCAAATTCGTCTTGCATTTCAAGAGCGATCGTCAAACGTTTTTGTTGATATATAACTGCTTCTGAATAATTCTCGAGAGCATAATAAGCATTTCCTAAATTACCTAAGGCTTTTCCTTCTCCTTCTCTGTCTTGAATTTCTCTAGCAATATTTAAGTGTTGTTGATAATATTCTATGGCTGAGTAGTAATCTGATAATGCGTCATAAGCAACGCCTATATTTCCTAGAGCTGCAGCTTGTTTACGGCGATCAGAAATTTCTTGGTAGATAATTAATGCCTGTTGCCAAGATGCTAAAGCTGCTTCAAATTCATAATTTTGATATTGAGAAATCCCCTGTTTGAGCAGTTTGTCTGCTATGTCTGTCATATTTTTACACCTTCTTTAAAACTAGACAGAGCTAGACATTTGCCATCGGTGAGTGCAAATGATTTCATTACTCAGTGGAAAACCTTTTTTTCTTGCTAATTTTAAAGCTTTTTCTACTTTAGTGATGAGTTTTTTTGTAGCAGTTGTTTTAGCTTGGATTTGTAACTCTAATTTAGAAATTAGATTTTTTTTAACTGTTTTTAATTGGTTTAAACATTGAGTTGCTTCAGTAGCGATTGAGTCAGCATAAGCCCATTGAATATTAAACTGCTTCATAAGACGTTTTTCTACTGAGGGATCTAATAATTTCTCAGTTTGCATCCAGTTTATAGCAGAGCATTTCCAGGATTCATATAATGCTCGGAGTTCCTCAAATACGCGATGATATTCAATTTTGGCTTCTATCCCTGTTAAGGAACCGTGAGATTTGACCATTACTCACATTGAATTACTTTACTCAAGGTTAGCATGGTTTGTCTAGGGATGTCAACAATATTTGTTATAGCTTTGACACTGACTGCTAATTTTTCTGCTTTCTTCGCGACTATTTCATAATCCTAGACATTTTGTCGATATAAGTCTTGGACAGTCTATATTTTTGGGCTTTAGCATCAAACAGTTTTTTACAGTTTCTGAAAAAGACTATAGCAATCCTATTTTATTTGTGTATAAAAATCCTCACGGGGTGACAAGCTAGTTGAAAGCTATATGTAGAGAAGAATTTGTCGAATAAGCTGAAAAATACTTCAACAGAAAGGGAACACTGGCTTGAGAATAGATGGGGGTGTGGTGCGATCGCGGAGCATTGCGTCAGCAGTATCGCACCACACCCCACACAGGGCCAAGGCATCTTGTCAATAAAGAGGGGGTTTAGTGCAATAACTCGGGTTTATTGTTCCTTATTGAGAATCAAAAATCCAAATATAGTGTTTTTCAGTTCTATGAGACGCTATATATTGAATTAGGGTTTGCTGAAAAAGTCTTTTAGTGGGGGGAGGAGACAGGAGACAGGAGACAGGAGACAGGAGTTAGGGGAATCAGCGAGGAGGTAGGGGTAAGAATTGTTCCTTGATTTTTCTGCCATAATCGTACCAAAATACTAGCATGCATGAGCATTTTAGACTGAAACAGGCGCACATAATAAAGGGCCCAAAAAGGCTAAAGTCTTTATATATCAATGTTTTTAGAATTAATCAGCAAGCCCTAATTAGAAAAATTAGATGCGTTGGCCCTGATCACCCCATCCTAAATTGAACAATAGTTCAACTAATCTAGCAAATAAGATTAGAAAAAACTCACTTTTATTAATTGATCGTTAACCAGAAATAACGCTATTATTAAACAGTGTATTAATCGCCTTAATTCCTCGTCGATAATATAGGAGTTTATGAGATTTTAGCCTCATTAAAGTTCCTACTAATTCCCAGATAAAATCATCATTGACTATCCAATAAATACTAGATCATTCCAGCCAAAAACTACTATACCTTCTTTCTTTTATACCTTTATCATTAGTTCTTGATATATATTTTTGAATACCTTGATTTTTGATTTTTTGCCCACTAAATGAATTAATTGTATATGAAATAGCTATCAATAAAATCAAATTATTCAATCTTTGTTTCGTTAGCTTTTGCTGATTCCAGATTATAATCACCAGTTTTATAATCTTTAAACATTGCTTCAATTCCCATTCTCTGGCTATATACTTTTTTAATTTTCCCTGGTGACGATAAATTGGTTAAAATATACCATTTTTCTGAAACAGATTTGTGACGATATCTCTGTTTTTTGTATATCAGTAAATTATAAGTTCCGACCTTCTTGATTTTGGTGATTTTTTGATTTGATAATAGTTGTGCTTCACCGATATTTACTTTTAATTCTGAGAGTTGACAATATTTTTTACCTCGTTTAATCATTGTTTACTTTTTTTGTCTTAAGACAAAATAAACCTGATTTTTCTGAGATTTTTTCAACCAATGGGATAGAAATATACTGTGGAATTCTCTATCTGCTGTGATGATAATTTTGTACTTTTTTAATAATTTTAACACCGGACGAATTACAGCTTGCTGTTCTGTTAAATTACTAGCACCTTGATGATTTAAAGTTTTCCAATATATGGGTAAAGCTCTCAATTTCGGTGGCTACACTAATCATTAATACCAATTTGAAAAAAGAATGTTACAAATAATAAGCATTATTAAAATAATTTGTAGGAAATATCTATTGGATGAAAAAGATAAATTACTATATAAAAAATGGTATCAAACCTATTCCCATACGACTCCTGACTCCTGTCTCCTGTCTCCTGACTCCTAAGCAGTAACCTAAATATTTGTAGCAAAGATTTATCAAACTGGTATAAAGCCTCCCCTTTTAAAGGTATAAAAAAAAGAATATTCCTGATTTCAATCCCAATACTTTCCTAGGTCATGCTGTGCAAACAGCTAGAGTTACTGATAACTGAAATGACTGGTATTATTCCTGTTGATTCCAGTAAATACAATTTCCTTTTTTTACCCCACTAATTGCCTGTTTACGACTCTCAAATAATTCTAAAATTCCATCAATAATCATTTTTAATAAATCTTGGTTACAGCCATCAATAAAATCTTCAGGAGAAATATTTTTTTGAAATAATTCTTTAGTTCTTTTCCTTTGTTTTTTTACTTCTTCAAATCCTATATATCTAACTATAAATGTACTCAATGGTGAGTTTCTCATATCATAAGTTGCATTTTGACATCGCCCGTCTGCCAACAAATTTAATACTTCACATTCCAAACTATTTTTAGGTTGATAAGGATAATGAATATCTGGTAAAAAACTTTCTAAATGAGCCGGATCGAATCCTTGAGTTGGTAACTCTCCAATCATTGTAGAAAGAGGTATATTTAAGCCCAATCGCATAGATAATACTTCGATAAAACCTAGAGTGAAAATTTTACTTCCTAGATAAACTTTGGCAATTTCCAGATTTTTTTTTGCCTGATTAACCAAACTTATGTAAGTTTTTTCATCAGGTTCTCCATCAAATTTGCGAAAAATTAAATCGGGATTTAAAGATTTAATAAAACCCTCAGTTTTTTCTAAGGCAATTCGGTACTCAGAAATAGTGTATGAATTACCATTAATGAGATTGTGGTTAGTTTCTGGCAATAAATTCCAAGTATTATCTAGAAAAATTGAGCTAGGTGAACCAAAGCCAATAACATCTCGATTAGATAATCTAACTGATTTCTTTATTGTTTGATATAGTTCAGCATCAGTTAAATTAACATTCAACTTAATATTAGTTTCTCTAAGTCTTTGATAAAGACGTTCAGTAGCAGTTAAGCCATCTTCTGAAATAGGTTGAAATGGAATACTAGCTTCAATACAAGCAGCGATTTTAAACAGATGTTTAGTTGTCAAAAATGTTTCCATTACTTTGATCGCAACAACAGCGCTCATAAATTCATTTTGTCCACCGAAAGGTAATAAAACCTGACCGCTAACAAAACCAAAAACAGATGCTGTTATTTCA